>JAUQXC010000012.1 GCA_030834825.1 Thermoflexales bacterium | reverse complement strand
TTCAGTCTCGCCGCGTGTGGCGGAGGGGCGACGCCTGAACCTACTGCTGTTCCGACGGTGGCCGTGGCGCCGACGACGTCCGCCCCAGATCCGGTCGCACCGACGACGGATGCAGCAACGAATCCGAGTGTGCCCATGGCCACCCCCATCGTGCCACTGGATGATCCGAGCATGCAAAAGACGACGTCCGGTTTAGCGTATGCCGATATCGTTGTCGGGACAGGTGTTACACCGGCCAATGACGATTGGGTGACTTGTCAATTTACCGCCACGCTGCAAGATGGCACGCTCATCGGCGCGTCCAGTCAAGGCGGGGGACCGGCCTCGATTCCACTGGCTGAACTGGCCAAGGAAGTTCCCGGTTGGGCGGAAGGCATGAGCACGATGAAAGTGGGTGGCATCCGTCAGCTGGTGATTCCGCCGAATCTGGCTTATGGCGAACAGGGCGCCGGCAATGTGATACCGCCCAACGCGACGTTGGTGTTTATCATTGAGATGATCGGTACCAAGCCTGCGCCGCAAGTGGAGTCCAAAGATACAGTGGTGGGTACCGGGGCTGAGGCGAAGACGGGCATGACCTTGAAGGTGAATTATACCGGCACGTTGACGAACGGTGAGGTATTCGACTCTTCCGTTGGCAAGGCACCTTTTGAATTTGCGCTTGGCGCAGGACAGGTGATTCCGGGTTGGGACCAGGGGCTGCCGGGCATGAAGGTGGGTGGCAAGCGCACGTTGACCATTCCCTCTGAACTGGCTTATGGTGAACGGGGCTCCGGCTCGATTCCACCCAATGCGACACTCGTCTTCGAGATTGAACTACTGGATGCCCAGCCGCCCGCGCAGGTGGAGATTGAGGATGTTCAAGTCGGTACGGGTGCAGAAGCAGTGCCGGGCAAAATGATCACGGTTAACTACACCGGCACGCTGACGAACGGCACGGTGTTCGACAGCTCTTACGGGCGTGAACCGTTTACGCTGCAACTCGGCGCGGGACAAGTCATTCCCGGTTGGGAACAGGGCCTCCAGGGCATGAAAGTCGGTGGTAAGCGCAAACTCACCATTCCGCCGTCGCTGGGTTACGGCGCGCAAGGTGCGGGGAGTTCGATTCCGCCTAATGCGACGCTGATTTTTGAAGTGGAACTGTTGGCAGTGAAGTAGAGGGAGATTCATGAAGCATTTGATCCGGTTAAGTTTGATTTTGATCGCGGCGCTGGGCCTGGTGGCCTGCGGCAGTGGAGGGACTGCGCCCACGCCGACGACAATCGCTGATGAAGGGGGCAACTTGATTACGACCTCGTCCGGTTTGCAGTATGAAGACCTCGTCGTTGGCACAGGGGCTTCGCCTGCGCCAACTGATATCGTGACCGTGCATTACACGGGCACGCTGCAGAATGGCACGGTATTTGACGCGTCCCGCACACATGGTGGCCCGGTCAGCTTTCCGCTGAACCAGGTCATCAAAGGCTGGACGGAAGGTGTCGGCTCGATGAAGGTGGGCGGCACGCGCAAGCTGGTCATTCCGCCTCAACTGGGCTATGGCAGTCGCGCGCAGGGACCGATCCCGGCCAACTCCACGTTGACGTTTGTGGTGGAACTGCTGGACATTCCCAAGGAAACTCCGCAGGTGAAGATCGAGGACCTGCAAGTGGGAACCGGCGCGGAAGCAGTAGCGGGCAAACAGGTGACCGTGCATTATACGGGTAAGTTGGAAAACGGTACCAAGTTCGACAGCTCGCTCGATCGCAATCAGCCCTTCACATTTCAGTTGGGCGGCGGGGAGGTGATCGCCGGTTGGGATCAAGGTCTGTTGGGCATGCAAGTCGGCGGCAAACGCAGACTGACCATCCCACCCTCGCTGGGCTATGGCGAGCAGGGCGCAGGCGGCGTCATTCCGCCAAATGCCACGCTCATTTTTGAAATCGAACTGCTGGATGTGAAGTAGTCGATTCTAAGACTGCCGAAGCCGTCACGACTTCGGCAGTCGGTTTATTCAGCATGTCTGATCAAGTCGATTCCAACTCGCTGGGTTTACGCGACCCGATCGGCCTGTGTACCGACTGCCGCCATGCGCGCGTTATTCACAGCTCGCGAGGCGGCACGTTCTATCTGTGCCAGCTATCCGAAACCGATCCGCGCTTCGCTAAATATCCGCGTCTGCCCGTGCTGCGCTGCATAGGTTACGAGCCAGCGGAAGAAGCCGAGGACTTGTGATTGGCGCCATTATCCTGGCGGCCGGGCAATCGCGCCGTATGGGCCGCAATAAAATGTTGCTCCCGTTCGGTGACTCCACGGTGCTGGAAACGATCGTGACAGAGGTGGCCGCCTGCGAACAGGTGCGTGAGGTGATCGTGGTGACCGGCCATGAATCCGATCGGATCGCGGCGCTCCTCGCAACTTATCCTGTGCGTTGCGTCTTCAATCCGGCTTACGATCACACCGAGATGCTGGTCTCATGGCAAGTGGGAGTGCGCGCCCTATCGGCGGAAGTGCAGGCCGCGTTGGTACTGCCCGGCGATCATCCTCGTTTGCGTCGCGAAGTGATCCAGGATGTGATTGAAGCACAGCAACCAGGGGCGCTCGTCATTCCATCCTATCAGCTGAAGCGCGGCCACCCCATCCTGATCGATCGGGCGTGGTGGCCGGAACTGCTGGCGCTGCCGGAGACGGCCACGCTGCGTGACTTCATTCGCGTACACGAGGATCACATTCGGTACGTGGCCGTGGAGACAGACAGTGTGTTGAAGGATGTGGACACGCCGGAGGAGTATGAGGACTTGCGCACCGCAGAGGCACAGAGCACACAGAGAAATACCGCTTCAAGGCAGAAGCCTGAAGAACAGACAGAGGAGATACAACCTGATGATCAATGATCTCACCAAGGCTATCATTGGTGCTGCCATTGAGGTTCATCGTGCCTTAGGGCCAGGCCTATTGGAGTCTGCCTATGAAGCGTGCTTATGCGAGGAATTGAAGTGTTTGCGCCAATTCATGATGCGCAAATGTTGACCTATCTACGACTGGGTGGCTGGAAAGTGGGACTGTTGATCAATTTCAATGTGCCTATGTTGCGCGAAGGCCTTCGTCGTAAAGTGGGCTCTTCCGGGTTGGACGGGATTATTGTCGCGTGGCTCCCGCTGGATGGTCACATCCAGTGGCTGAAACGGCGGATGTAACCACGCAGAGCGGACCGGCAGCAATTCCCGCTGAAGCCGGAAGAACTGTAAAGTGTTAGGGCTGGAAGAAAAAGCAGAGGAATAGACTCTGCGTCCTCTGCGTCTCGGCGGTGAATTTCAAATTGTGAAGGCTTTCCACGTGGCTGAGGAAGCCGAAGGAATCTCTCGTTCAGTCAGGCCAGGCGACTCATAGCGCAACACCTGTAACCCCACTTCTCTCGATAACGGAAACACCGGCTCCAGTGCTTTGATTTGTTCCGCATCGAAGAATTCTGCTGCGCTGATTTCGTAGCCATCCGCCTGTGGTTCGCCTGCCATCAACGCGCAGCGAAAAACCACCAGCACCGCCCCAAACTTCTCGGTATAACGCGTGCGCACGCCGACCACACCCTGCACTTCGACTTCGACGCCGGTTTCCTCGCGCAGTTCGCGCTTGATGGCGGCGTCCAGTGTTTCAGTCTGCTCGGCAAAACCGCCAGGCAGTGTCCAGGTGCCTTTGTTCGGTTCGTAATTGCGCTGCACGAACAAGACTTTGCCGTCGCGGACGACTGCGCCGGTAACGCCCACGTCCCAGTGTTTGGAGAAATCACGCATTCAAATAACCTCCGTTGGATTGTAATTCAGTCCGAGTGGTTTACTTTGCCTGAAACGGCAGAACACTATTTGCCTAACAAGCGTTTCAAATTCTCGACATCGTTGGCGTGGGCGGCCGCTTCTTCGAAGGTGATGACCTGCTCGCGGTATAAATCGCGCAGGGCCTGATCCATCGTCTGCATGCCATATTCGCCGCCGGTTTGAATGACGTTCATCATTTGCGGTGTCTTGTTCTCACGGATGAGATTGCGAATGGCTGGTGTGCCAGTCATGATTTCGCACACCGCCGTGCGCCCCTCATGATCGGCCCGCAACACCAGGCGTTGCGTGATCACACCAGTCAAGGTCATCGCCAGCTGCACCCGCGCCTGGGCCTGTTGATGGGGCGGGAATACGTCGACGATACGATCGATCGCTTCCGGGGCGCTGGGCGTATGCAGCGTCGCTAACACGAGGTGACCGGTCTCCGCCGCCGTCAAGGTTGCAGCGATCGTCTCCAGATCGCGCATCTCGCCCACCATGATCACATCCGGATCCTGGCGCAGCACGTGCTTGAGGGCGGACGCAAACGTGCGGGCATCGCGCCCTACTTCGCGCTGCGTAATCACGCTGTCGTGATCCGTAAACATATATTCGATCGGATCTTCAATCGTCACAATCCGGCGCTGGACCGCAGTATTAATATGATTGACCAGTGCGGCCAAGGTTGTGGACTTGCCGCAGCCGGTGGGGCCGGTGACGAGCACGAGGCCGCGTGAGGCGGAGGCCAGGCGCGCGCAGATCGCTGGCAGGCCCAATTCGGCTAACGTTGGCGCTTGGGTGTGGATGTGCCGAAACGTAAAGAACAAGCTGCTCAACTGGTAACCCGCGTTGACGCGAAAGCGCGCCACGCCTGGCAGCTCATACGCCCAATCGAGTTCCAGCTCGCGCTCCAGCGTGGCGCGTTGTTCCTCAGAGGTCAACGCATTCAGGACCTCACGCAGCGCGCCCGAGGTCAGGCGGGGCCACTCGGCTTGCTCGATCAACTGGCCGTGAACGCGCAACACGGGTGGCCGGCCGGCCTTCAGATGCAAATCGGAGGCGCCGCGCTCAACGACAAGTTGTAAC
>JAUQXC010000139.1 GCA_030834825.1 Thermoflexales bacterium | reverse complement strand
GAGGAACAAGCGCGCGCGGCTGGCTAACGGCCCTTCCGGATCGACCACCGCATACTCGGCCAGGAAGGTCAGCCATAATACGGCGGCGATCACGATCAAGCTGAGAATCCATAAAGGCGTATCCGTAATATTGACCAGCAGCTGAGAGGCCACGATGATGGTAATGGCCGGCAGGATCAAAAAGGAGTAGGTGCGCGTCACTTCACCACGCCGCACGCGGGGATGATCACGCACCAGCTGCGCGACACCCGCGCACGTCAGCACCGTCACCAACAGCAAGACGATGGTGGTGGCGGTAAAATCAAGGCGCAGCGGCGTGCCGAGAAATGACGTCCCGACGCTGCCGGTTGTGGGAGCCTCGATCAGGGGGAGCAGTGCAAAGCTCAGGATGATGAGCGCGACCAGCACGCTGAGGCGGCCGCGATTGATGGTTAGGGTCTGCTGCATGGCAACGCGATTCTAGCGGTGGATACGCCTTTTGTCAAAGCCGTTTACGCGGAGTATACTGAGACTATCTTGACCGGGTGGCCGGTTGACCGGTTGACATGGTGCTCAATGAACCGATCATCTTGTCAGCCCTGCAGCTTGTCATCTTGTCGCAGCAAGGGAGCTAGCCTTGATCATTTTGTACGCCCTCATCGGTCTGGTCGTCGGCGGTATTGTCAACCTGCTGGCTGATGTGCTGCCCCAGCGCCACAAAAAGGTAACAGCGCCTGTCTGTCCGGCCTGCGATCAACCCCGCGCGGCGAGCCAGTCCCTGGCGGTGCTCGCTTTTCTGATCGGCAAACGCAAGTGCCCATCCTGCGGCCGCCCGATCGCCTGGCGCAACCCCGTCGTCGAACTGGCCCTGGCAGCCTTGTTTGCTCTGTTGTACAACTTCTACAGCGATCAGCTGGTGAAACTGGTGCTGGCGAGTTTCTTCACGTCGGTGCTGCTGCTGGTGACCGTGACAGATTTTGAGCATCGTCTGATCCCCAATCGTGCGATCTTGCCCGCGATTGCGCTGGCCGCGCTGGCCGCGCCGTTGTGGTTCTGGCATGAGTACTGGTACGTGGCCTTCATCGGCGGCGCAATCGGTTATGGTTTCTTCTGGCTGGCCGTGGTCGTGGGCGACAAGTTCCTGGGACGTGGGGCGATGGGTTGGGGCGATGTGAGATTGGCGGCCTTCGTCGGATTGATCACCGGCTTTCCGGGGATCATCACCGCGTTGGTCGTCACTATCATCGCGGGCGGGGTCATCAGCCTGTTCTTGTTGTTGACGCGCCTGGTCAATCTGCGCAGCGGCATTCCCTACGGGCCGTTCATCTGCCTGGGCGGGTTCATCACCATGTTGTACGGGCAGCAGATCATGAATAGGTTTTTCTTTGGATCGTAAGTATGCCATTCAAGATTGTGCGTTGGGATCAATCCATTCCACCCACACCTTCAGAACTTCAGACGCAGTTAATCAAAGAAGGCTTGTTTCCTTACGACTGGTCCAACGCCCCAGGTGACACTTACGCGCCGCATGTCCACGATTATGATAAAGTCATTGTGGTGGTAAGCGGCTCAATCACGTGGGTTTTACCGGAGACGAATCAGACGATTGAGACGCAGGCCGGCGATCGAATTGAATTACCACGCGGCACCTGGCATGCGGCCGAGGTGGGGGCGCAAGGGGTGAAGTGCCTGGAAGGACATATCGTGTAATGGATGAGACTTCGGAAGTCTTTCCTGGCAAACGGGAATTGCCATTGAGGGAGACTGTGGTGTGCTTAATGACCATAGCGTCGTGAAGACTTCTGAAGTCTCCTTCGTTCAAGGGAGGATCAATCATGTGTGGACGTTATACCCTGACCGTCGATCCGGCGGAGCTGCGCGAGATGCTGGAACTGGGCGAACTGCCGCCCGACTTGCAGCCGCGCTACAACATCGCGCCAACCCAAAACGTGCCGGTGGTTACCTCTGCCGCAGATCGCAAAGTGGAGCTGTTTCATTGGGGATTGATTCCGTCGTGGGCCAAGGATCCGTCGATGAGTGGACGCATGATCAACGCCCGGGCCGAGACGCTGCATGAGAAGCCGGCCTATCGGGTGCCGTTTGCGCGCAAGCGCTGCCTGGTGCTGGCCGATGGCTTCTTTGAATGGCAACCAGTGGATAAAAGCAAACGCCCTCACTACATTCAATTGAAATCACGTGAGCCGTTTGCGTTTGCCGGGTTGTGGGATCACTGGACCTCGGCTCAGGGCGAGGAGAAGAACACGTGCACAATCGTGACCTGCGAACCGAATGAATTGATGAGCCGGGTGCACAATCGGATGCCGGTGATTCTCGATCGGGCGACGATGTGGGAGTGGCTCGAACCTGCCGCCAATCCCGTCGCCTTGCGCGCGTTGCTGGTGCCTTATGCGGGGGCGATGATGGCTCATCCCGTCTCACGTCTGGTCAACAGCCCGCAAAATGACTCGCCCGAATGTGTTAAACCTGAGAAGGCATAAAGAATCGACAGTTGACCAGCGTCCGGCCAGGAATTTGCGTTCCTGGCCGTTTTTATTTCTACTTCGGTACGAAAGTCCCCCCTGGCAGCCGTATCGATCGGCCTATTCAAACGGTCTAATCAGTGAGTCGTAAATCTGCAGAGAGACCCATTGAGGAGGCATAACATGAAACCATGGAGAATAACAGCGGCGGTCATGATCGCTGCCACCGCGGTGTTGCTGATGACCAGTATCGTTGTGGCGGCACCGGCTGCGGCAAATGGAGTACAGATCAATCAGGTGTATGACGATCCGCCTGAATCGATCTTAACGGATACCCTGCCAATCACACACCCTGTCGGGATTGTGATCGCGGTATATTTCAACATCCCATACACGCAAGTGGTGGCCTTGCATGAGGAAGGCTTCGGCTTCGGCACGATTGCGCGTGCCTATTTGACGGCAGCTGCTTCGGATGGAGCACTGACGCCGGAACAAGTGCTGGCCCTGCGACAAGAGGGTGTGGGTTGGGGAGAAATCAAGCAGGACTATGGCGTGCATCCGGGCGGTCTCGGCCTCGGCTCGATCATGAGCAAGAAGCAGACTGGTGATGCCACGGCGACCGTCGCCCCGCCAAAGAAGGGGTCGGGCTCTGGCGGCTCAAATTGTCCGGGGAATAGTTGCAACGCCCCCGGTCAGCAGAAACCGCCCAAGGTCAAGCCGACCAAAGCACCCAAGAAGTAAACGCCTTGAAACCGGGTTGCTCCACGTTGTTCCAAAGAGGGTCGAAAGGAGAACCCGGTTTCTTGTTTTGATCCGGAATGGAGTCGAAGCTTGCGGGGGGCAAGCCTCGACTCCGTTTTGTGAGCAGGCCTGTTAAAACAACCGCTTCAGCGATTCGAGCAGTGTCTTCTGACTGTAGTCCGTGAACTCGCCCGCGTCGAAAAACACGCCGTAATCGTGCGGGCAGGCCTCGTAAGCGATGTGTGCCTGCTCCACATCGACCAGGTGCGTTAGCAGGGTGCCGCATTGGGGGCAACGAATGTCGCTCACCGCGTTCATCTTCTTCCCGGCAGTTTTATCGCCTGTATCGATCTGCGCTGCGCCCTTGATTCCCTTCAATTGCTTTTGCTCTTGAAAGTCGAACCAGATACCCTGGCAGCCGGTGCACCGATCGACCTCGACCCCTTCAAAAACCACCTTCTCCATTGAAGCGTTGCACTTGGGACATTGCATCCGTCTCTCCTTAACAGATCAAATTCTTCCGAACTCACGCGCCATCTGGGCGGCGCTGAAATGGATCAATGTGGGACGGCCATGTGGACACGTGCGCGGCGAGGCGCACAGCTCCAGCTGGCGGATCAGCTCATTCATCTCGGACAACGATAAGACCTGCCCGCCCTTGATCGCGGCCCGTTTGCACACGCGCGTGATTAACTTGGCTTCCTCGTTGGCCGCAAAGGGCAGATCACCCGCGATCAAGTCGGCGACCAGTTCATTCAGCGCGACGCGAAGATCATCGTTGATCAACAGCGCTGGAATGCTGCGCACGAGCCACGTGTTGCTGCCGAAAGGTTCCAGCTGCAACCCGATCGCGCTCAGCACTTCCCGATGTTCCTCGAGCAGCGTGGATTCGTCGGGTGAAAACTCGATCGGGATCGGATCGAGCAGATTCTGCACGGCAAGGTTGAGCGCAGCTCTATCCGCCATGAACTTCTCATACAACACCCGCTCGTGGGCCGCGTGCTGATCGATTAGGTACATGCCGTCCGGTCCCTCGGTGATGATGTACGTCGCGCCCAGCTGGCCGATCACACGCAGGGGAGGCAGTTGGTAGTTGGCAGTTAGCCGTTGGCTGCTGGCGGTTGGCGGCTGGGTGCTAGCTGCTAGCCGTGGACTATTGGTTGTCGGTAAATGATCGGCGTCTAATACCTGATCATTGTTCGCTGATGGCTGATCGCTGATGGCTGATCGCTGATGACTGACTACTGACAACTGATCCCGATCCACCGGTTGCAATGATCGCAGTTGCTCCAATCGTGCCTGTTGCGCAGACGGCCGTTCGTGGGTGTCGAATGACGGTTGCCAGGCCGAGACCGGCGTCGAGGTTTGGACGTGCGGAATCGGCGCCTGATCGATTAAAGTGCGGCGCACGGTGCGCTGCACTGCGCGGAAGATCACATCGCTATTGCGAAAGCGCACTTCGGTCTTGGCCGGGTGCACGTTGACATCCACCTCTTCGGGATTCAACTCCACGCGAACGATGTAGAGTGGAAAACGTCCCACCATCAACCACGTGTGATAGGCCTGCAGCACCGCCGCATTCAGACTGCGATCCTGCACCCAACGCCCGTTGACAAAGATCGTCATGTCGCTGCGATTGGCACGCGACAGCGCGGGCGCGCTGATGTAGCCGGAGACCTTCACCCGCTCTACCTCTCCGGGGTCGACGGGGGAGGGCTGGGGAGGGGGTGTGAGGGCCAGCATCTGTTCTGCCACTTCCACGCCGTACACGGCGATCAATACGTCGGGCAGCGAGCCGTTGCCTGTGGTCTGAAACGAAGTGCGCCCATTGTGAATCAAATTGAACCGAATGGCCGGGTAGGCCATAGCGTAACGGCTGATCAGCGCATCGATCTGCCGGCGTTCGGTAGTATCCGACTTCAGGAATTTGAGCCTGGCGGGAACCGTGTAAAACAAATTCTCGACGGTGATGACGGTGCCCATGGGCGCGCCGACCGAACTGCGCTCGACGATCGATCCGCCTTCGACGCTGAGGCGCGTCCCGACAGTTTCTTCGCGCGAACGGGTGAGGCACGTCACCTTCGCCACAGACGCAATCGACGCCAGTGCTTCGCCGCGAAAGCCCAACGTGGTGAGATGTGTGAGATCATCGACACTGGCGAGTTTGCTGGTGGCATGGCGACCAAAGGCGAGTTCGACCTCGGCGGCAGGGATGCCCGATCCGTTGTCACTGATGCGCACGAACGAGCGTCCGCCGTCGCGCGTTTCGATGGTGAGATCGGTCGCGCCGGCATCGATGGCATTTTCGATCAATTCCTTTACCACCGAGGCGGGCCGCTCCACCACTTCACCGGCGGCGATCTGGGAGACAAGGTTGGCAGGCAGGACACGGATAGGCATGGCGGCATTTTACCATCAAACCATACGCCCGCTGAGGCGCAGCAGCGAGGCGCCTCAGCGGGCGTTGGGTATGAAACAGTAAGTGGGGTTGCGCCTATCAACTGGCTAACAACTGGTCAACGGTTTTCGACCGGGGCCTGCGCGCATAACACCACGACCGATCGGCTTTCGGCGCGATAGCGGTGTTCTTCCAGGGGTTGAGCTTGATCGGGC
>JAUQXC010000011.1 GCA_030834825.1 Thermoflexales bacterium | reverse complement strand
CGAGCCGCCCAGCGCCAGAAAGATCGAGAGCACGACCAACACCAACACGTCGTCGACGACGGCGGCGCCCAGCAGCGTGATTCCTTCGCGGGTTTTGAGCACGCCCAGCTCCAAGAGTGTCTGGGCGGAAATACTCACACTGGTTGCCGTGAGAATGATACCGATGAACCACGCGGCTTGATCGGTGTAGCCGAAGGGTAGCGCGGCGACGGCGCCCATGAATAAGGGTACGACCACACCCAGGGTGCCGCCCAACAAGGATGCTCGACCCGCATGCAGCATCTCATCGAGTTCGACTTCCAACCCGGCCATGAACATGAGGAACACCACACCCAACGAGGCGAGATCGGAGATTTCCTCGTGCAGCAAAGTGGGGTCGCTGACAAACGGCAGGTGCACCAGATCGACGATGGTGGGGCCTAACACCAAGCCCACGAGCAGCTCGCCCAACACGGCCGGCTGCCGCAGACGCACGGCGAAATAGCCGCCTGTTTTGGCGGCGAGGATGATGATGGCTAAGGCCAGGGTTAATTGAAGAAAGGCGCTCATGTTTTTCGAATATGTTCAAAGAATTCGCTGCGGGTGCGGGCGTCGGTCTTGAAACCGCCCAACACGGCGCTGGTGACCATGCGAGCATTGGCCTTGCGCACACCGCGCATCATGGAGCAGAGATGTGCACCTTCCACGACCACGGCCACGCCACGCGGATGCAGCACGTCGTTCAAGAAATCGGCGATCTGCCGCGTCATGCGTTCCTGGACCTGCAAGCGGCGCGCAAACATATCAACCACGCGCGGAATTTTGCTGAGGCCCAGCACCTTGCCGCGCGGAATGTAGGCGACGTGCGCCACACCATAGAACGGCAGGATATGATGTTCGCACAAGCTGTAATACTCGATATCTTTGACGACGACCATCTCGTCATAGGCCACCTCGAACAACGCGCCGTTGATCAGTGTTTCTGGATCGGTGTGGTAGCCCTGCAAGATTTCTTCGTACATGCGCGCCACACGCAGGGGCGTATTTTTCAGACCGTCGCGTTCCGGGTCTTCGCCTACGCTTTCCAGGATCGAGCGAATGGCCGTTTTGATTTGCTCACTCGCGGGGGAAAGCAATCCGGATTGTGCGGCTTCATCCTCCGTGATGTAATCATCGTCAGGCATGCTGTCTCTCCAAGATATAAAACGCAGGCGCGAGACCCTCTCACACCTGCGCGGGTAGCGTACCGCGGGTGGATTATAACCCAGGTGGTGCGGCGGGGGAACTGGGAAATCGAAACCAGGTTTCTTCGCTGATGTGATGGGGCTGGGTCAGTCAAAGAAACCTGGGCCACAAGTCTGGCTGTGTCAAGGCGCCGACTCGCCTTTGTACCCTGGTTGACCGTTTGGAGTGTGACGCGGCCGCCACGCTTGCCCTACGGTTAGCTCACGCTTCAAAGGCTGTCTTGCATTCCGGGCAACTGGTCGCCGTGGCTGAAATTTCCGCACTACACTCGGGGCAGGCAAAGGTGAACTGCGCGCCGCAGACCGCACATTGAATGGCCTCGTCGGATGTGGCCGAGCCGCATTCGGGGCAGACGGCTTGATCGCAGCTGGGACAGCGATCGGCATCATCCGGTAATGGCGTGTGACAACGCGGGCACTTGCCGGAAAGATCGAGTCCGCAGTTGGAACAAACTTCGGCGGCGGTGCCTACTTCCGCGTTACACTTAGGGCAGGTGAAGATCATGATCGGCAGTTCTGTGCCGCAATAGCTGCAGACGTTTTCGTTTTCCAACGCGATGCGATGACATTGAGGGCAGACGAGCGCCTCACAGGTGGGGCAAGGTCCAGCCGCGGCCTCGAAGCGTGTCTCGCAGTTGGGACACTTCACCAGCTTCGGAACGACGATCGCGGCGCCAATTTCGCCGAGCGCCGGTCGGGTCAGTGCAGCCTTCTCGGCGGGCAGGGCGTTGTGGCAGCTGGGGCACTCGATCGGGGCGGCGTAGATCACGTGCTGGCAGTGCGGGCACGATCGGGCAAACAACCGATCGCATGAAGGACAAATCGAGGTGGAGGCCAGTAGATCAAATCCGCAATCTGGACAGCGGAAGAAGAGTTCCAGATCACACTTGGGGCAAATCCGATCCGCTTCTGTGGTCGGCGCCAGACAGCGCGGGCAGAAGGTGAGGCCGCAGACGCTGCACACGCCGTCTTCGGCCATGATCAACGCGCCGCAGGTGGGACAGCGATCGCCTTCGCCGGGAGGAGTGTCGCTGAAGACCATGCCGCAATGTGGGCACTTCGTCGCGCCGTCAGGGATTTCGTGCTGGCATTCCGGGCAGTGCAGGACAAAGGTCGTGTTGCACTGTGAGCAGACCAGCGTATTGGCTGACAGGGCGGCGCCACAGGTCGGACAACGTTCACCTTTGCAGTGCGGGCAGATGTCGGCGGTATCAGGTATGGGCTGCCCGCAGTGCGGGCAGGGTTCAAATTCTTCTTCGAACGACAGGCCGCAATGTGGACATTTTGTATCGTTGCCACTGAGCTCATGTCCACATTCCGGGCAAGCGAGCGACCAGGCCTCGCCACACTTCAGACAAGTGGTGGCGCGGGCGGGGACCGGCTCGTGACAGTGGGGGCAAAATTCCTGGCCGCAGTTATCGCACACATCGGCATCGCGGGGAAGCTCGGTTAGGCAGTTAGGGCATTCCATGATCACTCTCCTCAGAACATGGGATCTCGAAATTTACCGCAGCGCCCAGCGGCACACCTAGGCGGATACGGGCAGGGCGCAGAGGTCGCGGAGAATTCAATTTGGCTCTGCGTTCTTTGCGATCTGGGCGGTGCAGCACTCTCATTCTAGCATGAAACGCCTCTTGGTTGACAAGCTGCCGCAGGCTGATATACTCTCGCGGACTGCCTCGCAACCTTTGCAAACCCTCGGTGTTTCTTTTCACAGCACACCGATCGCGCAGGGCGAACCGGCAGGTGGAGCGGCACGGTGAGTGAACCTGAGAGCGATCTGGATCTGGTGAAGCGGGTCAAGAAAGACCCGGCTGCGTTCGGACTGGTGTACGAGCGCTACGTCACCCGCATCTACAACTACGTTTATTATCGCGTCGGCAATCATCATGATGCCGAGGACCTGACGAGCCGCGTCTTTCATCGCGCGTTGACGCACATCAAGGACTATGCCGATCGGGGCGTGCCCTTTTCGGCCTGGCTATATCGTATTGCGCACAATCTGGTGGCCAATTGGCATCGCGATCATGCGCGGCGGCAGGACCTGGCGCTGGAGGATGTGACGCTTATTGGCGCTGCCTTCGAGATGCCGGAGTGGGTGGCTGAAACGAATGAAGAGCGGCGCTGGCTGTTGGGCGCCATTCGAAGTCTGCCGGAAGAACGCCAGGAATTGTTGATTCTGAAATTTGTGGAACAGATGTCGAACGC
>JAUQXC010000138.1 GCA_030834825.1 Thermoflexales bacterium | reverse complement strand
TTGAAGAAAGACGGCATCGCTTATCCGTTCGCCAGTTACCAAGGCGTTCAATTGTTGGGGCGGGCGTTATCCGGCCTGCTCGATCTGTTCACCTTGATCTTCATGTTCTTCATCGGCAAGCGGCTGCACGGCGTGAAGGTCGGCCTGTTGGCGGCCGCACTGGGTGCGGCGACGGTCTTGCAGATTCAACAATCGCACTTCTACACGGCCGATATCTTTGCCACCTTCTTCCTCGTCGCTGCGCTGTTTTTCATTATCCGCCTGGGCGATACTTTCTCGTGGCCTGACACGATTGCGGCAGGCGCGGCCTGCGGTCTGGCTGTCGCCAGCCGCATCAACGTCGCGCCCGTGGTCGGCATTCTGGCGGTGGCGCTGTTTGTGCCGGTCTTGAGCCGCTGGCGTGATCGACAGCGCCAGGCCACCGTCGAAAACGCTGTCGCGCGTCTGGTCGTGGCTGCCATCGCCGCGCTGATCGCCTTCCGCATCTTCATGCCTTATGCTTTCGATGGCCTCCTGAGCTTCGATGAGCGCTGGACCAATAACATGACCTACGCCCAGCGGCTCAACTCGGGCGAAGATCCAGGCGGGCCGCCGGGCATCCAGTGGAGCGATCGGACGCCATTGGTTTTCCCCTGGATCAACATCGTCTTCTGGGGGATGGGCCTGCCGCTGGGCCTGGCGGCGTGGATCGGTTGGGCGTGGGCGGCCTGGCAGACCTTCCTGACACCCTATCTCAGGAATCGGCACGGCAAAGTCGTTGACTGGATCATAAGCGTAGCGCAATCACGCCATCTATTGATCTGGATCTGGGTTACAGGCTACTTTGTGTGGATGGGATCGACGTGGGTTAAATCGCTCCGCTATCAATTGCCGATCTACCCTTTCCTCTCGCTATTAGCGGCCGTAGCGTTGATCGCCTTGCTCGAGTGGGCTTTCCGCGCCCGGCGGACCACCGTCTGGCGCGCCATCTCGATCGCGGTGGTGGTGGTCGTCGTCCTCGGCGCCTATGGCTGGGCCTTTGCCTTCACCGACATCTATCGTCGGACCACCACGCGCGTCGCGGCCTCGCGCTGGATTTACGACAACGTACCCACCGCCGTCACGCTGCACGTCGATCAGAATGGCGCGCCCAGAGCACTTCAACTGCCCTATTCCAATACCACGATCCTGGATGCTGATAATCAGCCCATCGCCACGTTCTTCGAAGTGAGCGCAGACAGCACGCTGCAAACGGCGACGATCAGGCGCCTGATCGATCTGTCGGGCGATCCGGAACCGGAGACGCTGCGTCTCACCATCAGCGCTTCGGCGGACGGCGCCAACCCGATCGCTTCGGCCGACTTAACGGCCAACGTCGAACAGTCTGGGGCGCGCGGCGGATCGTTTACGTTCAACTTTGCGCCGGTGACGCTGCCAGCTGGACAGTATTTCGCGTCGCTGACCGTGGTCAGTGGTGCGCCGGTGCAGGCAGAAAGCAGCACCATCACCACAGAGTCATGGGATGAGGCCGTGCCGGTGCGCGATGGCGGTCGTGATGGCTTCAGCATCTATCATGGTGTCGAGATTCAGCGACAGTGGGAAGACACCCCCGAGAAGTTGAACGCCCTGGTCGATTGGCTGACGCAGGCCGATTACGTGACCCTGAGCAGCGCTCGCGCTTATGCGCCCATGTCGCGCCAGCCGCGTCACTTTCCGCTGAGCACTGAATACTATCGGGCCTTGTTCAATGGCGAGCTGGGCTTCAAACTGGCGGCCTCGATCGAGTCATATCCCACGCTGGGACCGTTCACCTTCCCCGATCAAGAAACGACGCAGTATATGGGCCTCTGGCCCGATCCGACGCGCTGTCCACAGGCCGGGGTCTCCACCTGCCGTGACTTGATCAATGTGTCCCTGCCGCCGGCCGAAGAGGCCTTCAGCGTGTACGATCATCCGCGGGTGTTGATCTTCGAGAAGACGCCGGACTTCGCTACGGAGAAAGTGCGTGACGTGTTGAGCCGCGTCGATTTGAGCACGGTGTTGAGCGACATTTCGCCCAAATCTTATGCCCAGGCTGCCAGCGGGTTGATGTTGAATGATGAGGTGTGGCAGGCGCAGCAAGCCACGGGCACGTGGTCGGAGTTGTTCGATCGCAACGGCCTGTTCAATCAAGCGCCGTTGATCGGCGGATTGGCCTGGTATCTCGCCATCTTCCTCATCGGAGTGTTCGCCTTCCCAATCGTGTTTGCGGCGGCCCCCGGGCTGCGCGATCGCGGTTACGGCATCTCACGCACAGCGGGCCTGCTCGTCGCCGTGTTCGCCGTCTGGTTTCTGGCGAGTTACAAGGTGGTGCCGTTCACGCGCGCGACGATCGGGTTGAGCGTGTTGGCGTTGGGTCTTGTCGGCGGCATTGCCGCGTGGCGGCAGCGCGTCCAGCTGCGCGCCTTTATCCGGGATAATCGCCGCACCCTGTTGAGCGAAGAAGCGCTATTCGGCGTGGCATTTCTATTCTTCTTGTTCGTGCGCTTCGGTAATCCCGATCTGTGGCATCCCGTCATGGGCGGCGAAAAGCCGATGGACTTTGCCTACCTCAACGCCGTGATCAAGAGCCAGTATTTCCCGCCCTACGATCCGTGGCATGCGGGCGGTCACATCACGTATTATTACTTTGGCTTCGTGCTGGTGGCCGCGGTGATCAAGTTGTTGGGCATCCTGCCGTCCATCGCCTATAATTTTGCGATTCCGACCTTGTTTGCCTTGACGGCATTAGGCGCGTTCTGTGTGGCCTTCAATCTGGTACAGGCCGTTGGGCGCTGGGTGCATGATCGAACGTACTGGCTGAAGAACCCGATCGTCATTGGCGTGATCGCGGCGGTGTTCGTCACGTTCATGGGAAACTTGGGCGGCGTGCAAGTGGTCCAAGAGCAGATCAGCAAGTACAGCGGTGAGACCTTCGAGAGTACCGTCTTGCCGCTCAAGCAGATCGCCGATACGGTGCAGGGTCTGGCCAAGATGGCGGAAGACAAGGTGGAGTTGAAGACCCTGATGCGACCCGAATGGTGGTACTTCACCCCCACGCGCGAGATTCCGGCGCCGCCATCAGAAGCGGGACCCATCTCAGAGTTCCCGTATTTCACCTTCTTGTATGCAGATTTGCATGCGCACATGATCGCCATGCCCATCACGTTGCTGGTGCTGGCATTGACGGTGAGCTGGCTGACGCGTCCGCCGTTCGCCGGCGCGTCGCCGGCGGATCGCGCCGGGTACAACGGGATGTGGGGGGGGCTGATCTCGATCGGGTTGGGGGGCTTGGCCGCGGGCGCGCTTCGCCCGACGAACACGTGGGACTATCCGACGTATCTGGTGATCGGCGCGGCGGCCTTATTCATGGGGATGTGGGCCAACGAACCGCTCGATCGCATCTCGTCATGGGTGCGGTTCATGGTGCGCACGGCGGGCTTTGTGTTGATCGGGATGGTGGCGTTCATGCCCTTTACGCGCAGCTATGCCACGGCCTATTCCAGCGTTGAAGAATGGAAGGGTTCGCTGACGCCGTGGTGGGCGTATCTCAACGTCCATCTGTTGTTCCTGATTCCGATCGTGACCTTCATCATATGGGAGATCAGACGCTGGGGTTGGCGCTGGTGGCGCGCCCTGTGGCAGACGGTGTTTAAGAATTGGCAGTGGGCCGTGGTGCTGGCCGGAGTGTTCATCGGTCTGGTCGGGTTGATCCTGTATCGTGTCAATCGTGAGATCGTCATGCATGACGGTTTAAGTATTTATCAGCAGCGCGACGTGGTGCTCATCGTCGCGCCCATCATCCTGGTCTCTATCCTGTTGGCGCTGCGACCGCGTCTGGCGGTCGCCCAGCGCTTCTGGTACTTCGTCGTGTGTTTGGCCTTAGGGTTGACGTTGGTGGTGGAGCTTGTCGTGTTGAAGGGCGATATCAGCCGCATGAACACGACCTTCAAGTTCTATCTGCAAGTGTGGATTTTGCTGGGCATTAGCACGGCCGTGGCGCTGGGCTGGCTGGCCGATCGAGTGCAGCAGTGGCGCGGGTGGGGCGCATGGTTGTGGCAAGGCTTCCTGGGATTACTGGTCCTGGCCTCATTTTTCTATGTGTGGACGGCCACCCCCAACAAGATGAGCGATCGTTGGTCGCAGCCGCAAGGCCCCGGCCTTAACGGCAATGATTATATGCTGGTGGCTGAGTATGGAATTCCAGCCTATCCGCTCAAGTGGGATTACGAGGCCATTCAGTGGCTGCAAGATCATGTTCCGGGCACGCCCGTCATCGCCGAAGCAAGTTCAGGTTTGTTGAATGTGCCATTGTATCAGTGGGGCTCGCGCATCTCGATCAACACGGGTCTGCCGACGATCATTGGCTGGGACTGGCATCAGACACAACAGCGTTCGATTCTACCGAACGGGGCCATCAATCGGCGTCTGCAGGATGTCTCGACGTTGTATCGCTCCACGGATCAGGAAGCTGCACGGGAAGTGCTGCAGCGTTACGACGTGAAATACATTGTCGTCGGCCCGCTGGAGCGCGCGACCTACTTGCCAGAAGCGACCGATCCGAATGTCGTGCTAGACTCCACCTACACGCCACCGGGTCTGCTGAAGTTCGATCAGATGGCGGCGGACGGATCGCTGCGGGTCGTTTTCCAGAATGAAGGGACAAAGATTTACGAAGTGGTACAGTGAGTGACGCCGCACCTTCCACCGGGCGACCCAGCGTGACGCGGAACCTGATCCCTGATCAACAGACTAACTGATTCCTGATCAACTGATTATCATGTCCGAACTAATGGCTGTCTTCATGTGGTGGTTGATTATCCAGATCCTGGGGCTGGCGGTGTGGCCGCTGCTCACGTGCTGGCTGCGCTGGCTGCCTGATCGCGGCTATATGCTGGCCAAGCCGCTCGGGTTGCTGCTGGTCTCGTACGGTCTCTGGATGCTGGCGACGGTGGGCCTGATCCAGAATACGATCGGTGGGATCATTGTGGTGTTGGGCGGCGTGGCGGCATTGAGTGTGTGGGCCTGGCGGGGCTTCTCCGCAAGCAGCCCAGCGGCAGATCGGGCTGACCAGCGCGGCCTGTGGCGCGAACATCGTGCGCTGTTCATCGCGTATGAGACCGTCTTCGCTGTGGCCCTGATCGCATGGGCCATCTTCCGCGCGCACGCGCCCGATCTGGCGACCACGGAAAAACCGATGGAGTTCGCTTTCTTCAACGCGATCAATCGCAGCGCCACGTTCCCCCCGCACGATCCCTGGCTGTCCGGTTATGCCATCGCCTACTACTACTTTGGCTATGTGATGATGTCGGTGCTGCACAAGCTGACGGGTGTGACGCCCGGTATCACCTTCAGCTTGAGCAATGCGTTCTGGTTCGCCCTGGCCGCGGCGAGTGCGTACGGCGTGGTGGGTAATCTGGTGTTGCTGTTCAAACGGCAAGCCAGGGCAGCCGCCATCATCTTCGCGACGCTGGGCGCCGTCATGCTGACTTTGCTGGGCAACTTCCAGGGGCCGCTGGAAGTGGCGCACGCGAACAACGTTGGATCACCAGAGCTCTGGCGCTGGCTGGATATTCTGGAGATCAACGGACCTGCCGTGCAGAATCCGCCCGAAGTGCCGTGGTGGATGCCACGCCAAGGCTGGTGGTGGTGGCGATCGTCGCGGGTGATCCACGACTATCCACCCGATCAAGTTAGCCCGCTATTGTCACAGATCACGGGTTTGCCGGTTGCCGATCCGGCGACTTATCAGGAGGCCATTGACGAGTTCCCCCAGTTCAGTTACGTGCTGGGCGATATGCACCCGCATGTGTTGGCGCTGCCCTTTGCCTTAGTGATGATGGCGCTGGCGCTGAACCTGTATCAAGGCGCGGCGCGCGGCGAGATCACGTCGTTGTGGTCGGGGCCGAAGCGTGCTCCGCTGTGGCCATTGTATGCACTGGCCGTGGGAAGTCTGGGGTTCCTGAATACGTGGGATTTTCCGATCTATGCCTTTGTCCTGCTGATGGCCTTGGGCCTTGGCTATTGGCGGGCGGGCAAAGCGCGCCTGTGGGAAGCGGTGATCGATCTGCTTGTGCTGGGTGCGGCCGGGGTCGCGTTTTATTTGCCTTTCTATCGCGGCTTCACTTCGCAGGCGGGTGGCATCGCACCGAACTTGCATAACGGCACGCGCTTTGTGCAGTTCTTTGTGATGTTCGGTCCGTTCCTGACGATTGGCCTGATGTTTGGCCTGACCCTCATCTATCAAGCGGCACGCAACAAGCAGATCCGCGTGTTGCCTTTCAGCGGCAAGACGCTGGGCGGCGGCATTGGGATCGTGGTGCTGCTGGCGGCAATGGCCGGTGTGCTAGGCCTGGGTGTGACGCTGGTCTCTGAGAAGGCGCGCGTCACGCTGGAGAATGCCATCAATGTGATGGCGCAGAACGGCTTGAGCGTTAGCGATCATCTGATTGCGCGCGTGACCAGCCCGTGGACGCCGCTGTTGCTGGGCATGGCGCTGGCCGCGATGGTGTGGTTGTGGATCGCGCGGCAAAAGCCGAGTACGATCGAGAAAGACGCTCCGCGTGACGCGTCGTCTCCGGTTGATTTTGTGTTGCTGCTGTTGGGCGTGGGTGCACTGCTCACCCTCGGCACCGAATTCGTCTATATCATCGATGGTTTCGGTTATCGCATGAACACCGTTTTCAAGTTTTATTACCAAGCCTGGGCCTTGTGGGCCGTGGCTTCGGCTTTTGCGGCTTACTACCTGATCGCTGGAACCAAGCTCCATACTGTTATGCGTGGTATAGCGATGGTAGTGCTCATCGTCGTGGTGGTGCTGGGCCTGATCTTTCCTGCGATGGCGCTTCCCACGATGACGGCTGGCCAGACTGAACCCACGCTCGACGCACTGGCCTACTCGGCCCGCTACGCCCCCGATGATTATGCGGCGGCCCAATGGTTGAACCAGAATGCACAGGGCAATCCGGTGATCCTGGAGACGCCGGGTGATGAGTATAATGCAAGCATGTCGCGCATCTCTACCTGGACGGGGTTGCCGTCGGTGGTGGGCTGGCCCGGACACGAAGGCCAGTGGCGCGGCAATTACGACATTCAAGGCCCGCGCGTGACGCAAATCGAAGAGATCTATACAACGGGCGATGCGAATCGCATGCTGGAACTGTTGAAGGAATTGAACGTGCGCTTCGTGATCGTCGGACCGAACGAACAGCAGCTGTACCCACCCGCTGGGCTGGTGAAGTTCGAGCAGTATTTGCCGATCGCGTTCCAGCAGGGGTCGGTGACGATCTATCAAGTGCCATAGGTCCGACGAAAGCCTCGACTCCTGATGGTAAATCAATCCGAGAACTGTTCTAATCCTGTAACATGAAGTATGTGAATGCTGAGTAACGAGTCCTACAGGGATGCTTCGCAATGAAGAGTGAATCATGAAAGCAGCTTCGACAACTATTAAGACTCCAACAACCGTTACTATCGTTGAAGCGCCGCCACAAGCCCGCGTGGTCGTGACCGTGGAAATGGCGTTGTACGCCGCGATTTTCGGTGTGGCGGCGGTTTTGCGCCTGTGGAACCTGGCGGCAGCGCCGTTATCGGCGCGTGAAGCGGCGCAAGCCATAGCCGCGTTCAATGGCACAGCCATGCCAGTGGGTGGAAGCCCGCTGCTGTTTGGCATCAACCAACTGTTGTTTGGTCTATTCGGCTTGACGGTGAATGACAGCGGGGTGCGACTGGCCGCCGCGTTGATCGGAACGATCATGGTGGCGCTGCCGCTGTTGTTCCGATCGGCGATCGGGCGCTATGGCGCGCTGGGGGCGGCGTTGCTGTTGGCGATCTCGCCGACGCTGGTCGTGGCCTCCCGATCGCTGGACGGCTCGATCGTGACGGCGGCGTGTACGCTGGCGGCGCTTGGTTTTGGGCTGCGCTATTTCACGACCGCAAAGCGGATCGATCTGTTCGGGCTAGCTGGCTCGATCGGGTTGGGGCTGACCAGCGGTCCGGGCTTGATCACGCTGAGTGTGGCGCTCATCCCGGCGTTGCTGATCGTGTATCTCTGGATCGCCTCCGCTGAGGATCGCGCTACATTGAAACAGCTGTGGCAGGACACACCGACACGGCGTGAAGGAGTGCTGATCGGCGGAGTGGTGTTCATCCTGGCCGCGACGACACTGCTGCTGCGCCCCACCGGGCTGGCCGGTGTGCCGGAAATTCTTTCGGCGTGGCTGGGCGCGTGGACGGCGCAGGATGCAACCGGTGCGTTGCGTTTATTCCAAATTTTGATTGCCTACGAGCTGTTGATTCTTTCCTTTGGCTTGATCAGCTTGTTTGGAGCACTACGCCGCCTGACGGGACTGACCGCGTTGTTGAGCCTGTGGGCGATCGGTGCGTTAATTGTCGCCTTGTTGCAGCCGGGTCGGCAGATGCTCGATCTGACTTTGGTGCTGACGCCGCTGGCGTTACTGGGTGGACTGTTGGTCGATCGTCTGGCGCGCGAATTGGAGCAGCATGCCACCTGGCACGCGGAAGGCGTGTTCTGGATCATCGCGGCGGTGGTGTTGGG
>JAUQXC010000137.1 GCA_030834825.1 Thermoflexales bacterium | reverse complement strand
CCGTGGGCAGACTGACGCGTTGCGCATCTTCAGGGATGGGGCTACCTGCGGGAATACATTGAGCGTCAATGGCAATATGGATACTGACACTGCTGAGCGGGATCTTGAAATTAGCGACACCGACCCGCAGATAGAACGGGCTGCGCATCACGTCCGTGTCTTCTGGTTCCAGTATGATGATTTGCGGCTCGTCTGGTCCGACTTCCACTGTGATCTTCTCGGCAGTAGCCAGAGGCAGCGGGCCATTTGATGTGGATCCGTTGGGCTGGATCGGGGGCAGTGGCGCGGGACCGCCGCAACCTATGAGCAAAGCAACCAGCATCCCCAGGCCGATCGCCAGATTGAACGTGCGTCGAAGCGTCATGTGTGATTCCTCCTTACTCGGTGTCTTTGTCTTCGCGCCGGGCCAGCCGACGTCGCTCTTCGGAGTTGAGCAGGCGTTTGCGGATGCGGAGGCTTTGGGGCGTGACCTCCAGCAGCTCGTCAGGCCCCAGATATTCGATGGAGTCGTCCAGGCTCATGACGCGCGGCGGAGTCAGACGCACCGCAATGTCGCCCGTCGACGAACGCATGTTGGTGAGATGTTTCTTCTTGCAGATATTCACCGTGAGGTCCGTGTCGCGAATGTGCTGACCTACCACCATGCCTTCGTACACTTCCACGCCTGGGGCGATGAAGAGCGAGCCGCGATCTTCCGCATTCTTTAACCCATAGCTCGTGCTGATGCCCGGTTCCCAGGCCACCAGCGATCCGTGCTCGCGCGTGTTGATCTCGCCGGAGAGCGGTTCGTACCCGGCGAACAACGCATGCATCACGCCGGTGCCGCGTGTGATCGTCAGGAAATCCGATCGGAACCCCAACAACCCACGCGTGGGGATCTTGTATTGCAAGTGCACCGTGCCGCCGTCACTGTGGCGCATGTTCATCATCAAACCGCGCCGCGCGCCTAATTGTTCCACGGCCGCGCCCAGATACGACTCGGCTACTTCAATGTACACATCTTCAAACGGTTCCAGGACTTCGCCGTCTTTTTCGTGGAAGATGACTTCAGGGCGCGCCACTTCAAATTCGTAGCCTTCTCGCCGCATCGTTTCGATCAAGATCGCCAGGTGCAGTTCGCCGCGCCCGGACACGACGAAGACGTCGGGCTGATCGGTTTCCTGCACGCGCAGTGACACGTTCGATTCCAGTTCCTTGAACAGGCGCTCACGCAGTTTGCGTGAAGTGCTCCACGTGCCTTCTTTGCCGCTCAGCGGGCTGGTGTTCACCCCGAACGTCATGCGCACGGTCGGCTCTTCCACGCGAATGGGCGGCAGCGCTTTCGGCTCGCTCGGATCGGCGATCGTTTCGCCGATGAAGATCTCGGGCAGGCCGGTGACGGCGACGATCTCGCCCGCATCAGCTTCTTCCACTTCGAGCCGTTCCAGGCCTTGATGCACAAACACTTGCGCGATTTTGCCGGGCGAGTGCGTGCCATCCACCGCGATGCGGATCACTTCTTGCGCCCGGCGGACTTGACCCGCAACCAGGCGTCCGATCGCGATGCGGCCCTTATAGTCATCGTAACCCAGTGTGCTGATGAGCAACTGCGTGGGAGCGTCCGGCTCGATCACTGGCGCCGGCAAATAGCCCACGATCTTATCGAAGAGCGGTTGCAGGTCAATGCCTTCGTCGTCAGGATTCAGTGTGGCACTGCCCAGGATCGCGTTGGTGTAGACGATTGGGAATTCGGCTTGCTCGTCGGTAGCGCCGAGATCGATGAAGAGATCAAACGTGGCGTTGACCACGTGGTTGATGCGCGCATTGGGCCGATCGACTTTGTTGACGACCGCGATCGCTTTGTGACCCATCTCCAGCGCCTTACGCAGCACGAAGCGCGTCTGCGGCATCGGCCCGTCCACGGCATCGACCAGCAGCAGCACGCCGTCGACCATGTTCATGACCCGCTCCACTTCGCCGCCAAAATCGGCGTGGCCGGGCGTATCGACGATGTTGATCTTGGTGCCTTTGTACACGACGGCGGTGTTCTTGGCCAGAATGGTGATGCCGCGTTCGCGTTCCAGGGCATTGCTGTCCATCACGCGCTCAGCCACCACCTGGTTGTCGCGAAAGATGTGGCTCTGCTTCAGCATCGCGTCCACCAGTGTGGTCTTGCCATGATCGACGTGCGCGATGATGGCGATGTTACGAATATCGTTACGAACAGTTGACATGAATACTCCTTACCCTCGCCGGCAGGCTGAGGGCAAAAACACACCTCGGCCGTCCCAATGGGCCGAGGTGTA
>JAUQXC010000136.1 GCA_030834825.1 Thermoflexales bacterium | reverse complement strand
GATAACCGGCGGCCGTCATTTCAGGCAGCACATTGGTGATCGGAATACCGCCCACCACCTGCGACAGGATCGAGCTCTGGGGAAAGTTTTTGGCGACGAAGTCGTTGAGGCAGTCGATGGCCGATCGGGTTTGCTTGGGATCGACGGCGATCACCAATCCGACGTTGGCGGTGTTCTTGCCTTTGGGGAAGACCCAGGCATAACCGGCCGGCGCGATCGACCAGCCCAGGTGATACTGGCAGACTTGCTGATCGACGTTGACGTTGGTCAGCTGATACTGTGCCGCGCTGTAGTAATCTTTCAACTGCGGATTGGATTTCAACCCCGCCCAGCGCGTGCTCTGTGCTTCCGTGCCGTCTGCGCCAATGACGATTTTGCAGCGCACTTCACACGGCTTGCCCTGCACCACCAGCTTCACCCCTTCCAGGCCGGTCCCGTTCTTGATAAAGCCCGCCGCGCGGGCCTTGACGATGACCTCGGCGCCCGCATCGGCCGCGGAATGCGCCAATTCGCGATCGAAGATTTTTCGTTCCAAAACCAGGGTCGGCTCGTACTGCGGAAAGTGGATCGTGTCACCGAGCGAGTTGACGAGGCTGTAATGCCCGATCTCGGCGGCGATCCACTGCGGATCGAGCGAGATGAATTCGGCCACGGTGTCTTTGCCGACGGCTTCGGCGCAGCGCACCGGCGAGCCAATCTCCTGGCGTTTCTCCGCCAGGAGCACCTGCAGCCCGGCCTGCGCGCAGGTGCGCGCTGCGATCGAGCCGGCCGGTCCAGCGCCGATCACGACGACATCATAGGCGGTGCGTTTCATGCGGCATCCTCCAGAGACAAAGCGCCCGTGGGGCAGGCTGGAATACAGCGGCGGCAGAGGGTACAAACATCGGTATCAATCAATAAGGTGGCATCGTGCAGCGTAATACAATCGGGCGGACAGACCGCGACACAGGCGCCGCAGTAGCTACAGTGATCGTAATCGACCACGACGCTGGACGAACGAACGGCAGACTTCACTGGATTAACCATCTTATTCTCCGATCGTAGAAGGCCTGGTTGCTACTACCTCGCGGCAATGCGCCACATTATAGTCAAACAAGGCGCGTCGTCAACGGTGCGTTGACTGCGCCAGAGGCTCAGAGTATAATCGGCAGTGTTCCAATCGGTTTCCACGGATATGCCGCAGCAGAAAGGACGCCCTCACTCATGTCCAAAGAAGATCCCCTATTCGCCAAAGGCAAAGCACAGTGGCTGCTGGAGAACGCACGCAAGCTCACACCCGATCAGCGTGCCTTGCTGCTGGCCATTGCCGATCTGGATGTTGCGGCTGGCCGCCAATTAAGTCCCGAGGATCGCGCTGCGCTGGAAGAACTCTCGACCCAAACGGAAGGCTACGATGCCTCCGAAATTCAACAAGCGATGAAGCACATGGTCGAGGCACAGACCAAGCGCAAAGTCGTCGACTGGCCGAAAGATCTCAAGCGCAAGACCCACCCCAAGAAACCGGAAGCGTGAACTGGCGTCACAACAAAAAACGCGACCTTGACCGGTCGCGTTTTAGTTTAGGCGCGAGGACTACCCCGCCAATTGCAAATACGGCAGGCTGGCTTTGATCGATTCGAGAGTGGGCAGTTCCAGACTGAACAAGGGCGGCCGCGGCAGCGCACGTAGCAGGTTCAAGATTTCCGGAAAGTCGATCACACCGTCGCCAAAAGCCAGATGCACATCGCTGTCGCCGTGATTGTTGTGCAGGTGGGTGTACACCAAATTGTCACCCAGTGACTTGATCCACGCGCTCAACGGCAGACGCGAATACAGGGCCGCGTGCCCCACATCCAAACACGTTTTCAAGTACAAGGATGGAATCCGATCGAGAATGCTGTTGATGATCGCCGGATCCGGTTCCCACATATTTTCCAGCAGCAGCACAATGCCGTACTTTTCCGCCTGCTCGGTCATGGGCGCCCAGAAGGCCACCTGACGCTCGACCCAACCTGGCAAGTAACTGGGATGATCGACCAGCGGCAAATAATTGGCATGAAAGTCGATGTACTTCGCGCCCAGCTCGCGCCCGATCTCCAGATTGTGCAGATAGCGCTCGCGCGTCAGGGCCACCAGCCGCATGTCGGGGCTGCCGCTGACCAGGTCAATGTAGGAACCATGCATGGTCAATAGGCCGGGAAAGCCGTCCAACGCCTGCTGATACTCGTTCAGCAAGCCCTGCCAGTCGCCGTCCAGCACGCTTGGCTCGGAAAACTCCTGCAATTCCAGGCCGACACTATGCTGTCGGGCAATGGGCAGGTACTCGGCTAAGTCACCGAAATGTTCGACGGAAATGAGAGCACGATCCATGCGATCTTTTCCAGGAAGAGTTGGACGGATTGTACAACAAATTCACGCCAACGCCAAACTCGTTTCCAACCACTCGTTATACGGCGACTATTTCGAACTGAAGCATGTGTGCGGTGACGTGCAGCAAGCCAACTTGCGGACCAGGCGTATTGTAGAAGTCGGGCGCGATGGGACCTGGGTTGAACAGCAGAATGCCCGATCGCTCTGCCTGGTAAAAGCGGTGGGTGTGCCCAAACACGATCGCGTCCACCGGCCTAAAGGACGCGTGCACGATCTTCAGATAATGTTCTTCGTCATAGCCGAATCTATCGCGCACCTTGCTACGCAGATAGCGCGACCAGCCGCCGTGCCCGTGCACCAGGCCGATGTGCCGGCCCGCCACTTCGATCACGCGCGTCAGCGGCAGACCATGCCTGAAGAGATCAGCATTGCCGGCCACCGCAGCGACCGGTGCGATCTCTGCAAGCTGATGCAGCACCTGACGTGAGCTGATGTCACCTGCGTGCAAAATCCGATCGACGCCGTGGAAGACTTCGAACACGCCCGGCGGCAGGGCTTTGAGGCGCTGCGGAATGTGTGTATCGGTGATAAGGCCGAGGGTCGTCATGGGCCGCTAGCGGGCGGACAAGTCCGAACCATTCAATCGCGCGCGAATATCACGCTGCGCCTGCTCGCTCGATTGGAAATGAATGCCGATCAAGCCTAGCGCCCGCGCCGCGTCAACATTCTCGCTGAGATCGTCGAGAAAGATTGCTTCGTCGGCTTGCACGCCGAGCCGTGTGAGGGCGAGCTGATAGAGGCGCGGATCGGGCTTGGCGATCTTCTCTTCGGCGGAGATGACGATGACGTCGAACGCGTCGCTGACGGGTATCTGGGTGTGCAGCATTTCGCGCAGACCGTCCCAGGCATTGCTGAGCAGGCCGGTCTTCAGGCCAGGCCGCACCCGGCGAATGAGGTTCAGGAGCTCTTCGTCAATAAAGTCCTCTTCAAAGAACTTGTTACGAAATTCGCGTACCGTCAAGCCATGGTGCGGTAGATCCAAATCGCGTTCCAGGGCGCGCCACATTATCTCTTCGCCGACCTCGCCGCGCTGCGCCTGAAGGGAAAGGTCGCTACCGAAAACTCGTGCCTCAATGGTGTGCGGCGCCAGGCCCAGGCGTTGTTCCAGCGCGCGGCGTGAACCAGCGGTGCGCGTGCGCAATAGCACGCCGCCCAGATCAGAAATCAAAGCTTTGATCATGAGACTCCTCTAGGAATGGAATAGCTTGCGCATCAAGCCGATGGCCGCACAGCCTTCAACGCTGCAATATGCGCGGGCGTCGTGCCACAACAACCGCCGACAATTGCCGCGCCGTGTTGAATCCAGCACCGGGCGTGCTGCGCATAAGCGGCGGGCAGCACATCATCCGTCAAGGCCCAACCCAGGCGATCATCGGCGTAACCGACGTTGGCATACAAACCGATGGGGCCTTGATGGGCCGCGCGTAATTCGTCAAAGGCGCGATCGATGTAGACCAGCGGTACGCAATTAATCAAAATCACGGCCGGCTGGATGGGCTGTACGGCCCGCACTGCTTCTGCAATCGACTCGCCGCTCAGCAGGGTCAACGGGGCCAGGCCTTCGTCGCTCTCAACCCGGTCGATTTGATCCGGCGGCAGGCCCTTCAATCCGGCAACGAAGCTCACACCCACGGGCAGGCCCGTCGTCGCGGCGCAACGCGCCGCGATCACCGCTTCACGAACGGTGTTCATCGTCTCGATCAACAACAGATCACAGCCGGCCTGCGCCAGATTGCGAGCCATCTCCGCATGCTCAAGCCACAATTCGCCGTTGGACGGCACCAAGTGGGGTGAATAACAATCTTCCAGTGGCGAGATTGATCCAGCTACAAAAATTTTTCGATCGGCTTGCTGGACAGCTTCACACGCGATACGAACTGCGAAATGGGTCAACTCGCCAGCGCGCTCACCCAGACCGGCTTGGGTCAGCGTACGGCGCTGAGTGCGGAACGTATTGGTCGTGATGATGTCGGCTCCCGCGGCGATGTAATCGGCATGAATGGCCTGCAGCACCTCTGGTGCTACAAGCAGCGCGCGCGCCGACCAGAGGGGCAGACTCGTATCCACGCCACGTCGTTGTAATTCAGTCCCCGTAGCGCCATCCAGCAGCAGCACCTGACCTGTGGCCAAGCGCCTGAGGAAAAGAGAATCAGTCATGGGCTACACCTTGTTATCCACACTATGAGTATAATTAGATCATGCCCCTAATCAAGAGCCTCTTACTACTATTGCGCCAGGCAGCGGATCGCTGGAATGCCGATCGTGCCCCACGCTTGGCCGCAGCGTTGGCTTATTATGCCACGTTCTCCCTGGCACCGCTGGCGCTAGTCACCATCTGGCTGGCCGGCTTGATCTTCGGCGCGGGGACGGCACGACGCTACTTGATTGATCTCGTCGGGCAGAATTTTGGAGCAGATAGCGCAACCTTTGTGCAAGATATGCTCGGCTCTGTCTATCATGTCTCAGATAATCCCCTGTTCGGATTCAGCGCTTTGATCGGATTATTGTTCGGCGCAACGGGCTTGTTCTTCGGCATGCAGGACGCCCTCAACACGATCTGGAGTGTTCCGTCCAAGCCGCCCCGCAATCTATGGCGCAGCATTTTGGGCCTCTTTCACGATCGCGCCTTATCGTTTGGGATGGTCTTGGCTAGCAGCGGTATTTTGACTCTCCTCTTGGCTATCAGCGTCTTGTTTACTGCACTTGATCCACTCCTGCGCGTGGTGCAGCCAAACTCGGCTACACAGCTCAGTATCATCGACTTATTGACTTCTTTTGGCGTCGCCACGGCACTCTTTGCCGTGATCTATCGCCTCTTACCAGAAGCGCGGGTAGAGTGGCATGAGATCTGGTTAGGAGCTTTGAGTGCAGCCTTGCTGTTTACCGTGGGCAAGTTCGTACTGGGTTTCTACCTGACGTATGGCAATATCCGCACTGCCTTTGGTGCGGCTGGTTCATTTGTAGGAGTATTGATCTGGGTCTACTATTCGGCGCAGATTTTCTTGTTCGGAGCAGAAGTCTGCCGTGTGGTCGCTGAGCGCGACAGGCTGAAGCCAAGACATCCGTAAGACGCGGCCGACCCTACGACGATTTTCTCATTAACGGTAGATACACCCGGTAGGGTTCCACCCGCAAATAACCACCCGCCTGCCAGACCGCTTGATCCGTCGCCGCACTCGCGCTGCCATATAAGACGACCGGCGTTAACGTCCACGGCGTCGTCATGCGATACGTCACAGTCAACGCCTCATTTAAGCCCAGCGTTCCGACCCACCCCAACCGATCGCCATGATTGATCAACAATCCCGTGTTCCATTTGAGTGAGCCGTCAATCCACGTTTGATCGATGGGAGGATTCAATGCTACCGTCACCGGTACCGTGAGTGCGCCGATATTGCGCGCGGTCAACGTCCAGGTCATTCTCTGATTGATCCAGGCTGTGGTAGCGCTTGGCGCATAACTGAGCACCAGCTCTGGACCGGCCAGGTTGATCCGCGTAGCGCGCGTGAACCGTATCGCCTGATCGTCATCGCGGAACTCAACCGGCAGGGTAATGATTGTTCCCGCACTGATGGTCTCCGTCAGTTTCAGACGCACATAGCGCGTGACCAACTGACCCACGCTCAACGCCCCCGACCAAGTCACGGCGTCGCCGCCGAGATAGGTGACGGCGGAAGGCAAGGTCAACGTCAATGCGGCTTGCTTGATCGCTGCGGCACCATCATTCACGATCGCGATCGTCGCCGTGATCACCTCGCCGGGTTGCGCCGTCCTCCGATCGGTTGTCACACTCGAGCGACCCAGGCGTGAGAGATAACCGAGCGCACGATTCATCGCGTCCGGCTGTGAGGCCGCGGGCAGACCTTCAAAACCGAAGGCCATGAATAACGTTTTACTGATCCCCAGGTCATGCGCCAACGCGACGGGCCAACCGTGATCGCCAATGAGTGCGATCTGGGCATTCGGCTGCGGGACGAGCGCGTCGTTGTAATTGGGATAGGGATAGCTGAGAGACTGCTGAACCAAGCCATCGAACAAGCCGCCCTGCACGCCGCTGACCAACGCCGTCGTGATGTCTGGCCCAGCTGTCAAGACGCCCAATGTATGGAATTTGAAATCCTCCATTCCGTCAGTGCTTAAGAATTCCTGCGAAGACAGCAATAAGCGCCCACCCTGCTGCAGATAAGCGTGCAACACCTGCGTGTTGGAAGGCGTCAGAGTTTGATACCAATCGTAACCCGTGAACCAGATCACCTGTGGATACCATTTTAAGCGAGCGGCTGAGGGTGTAGCGGGTTCAGGGCCGGCCCACCCGGTCGGCACACGCCACACATCGTAAGAGACTCCATTGGCAGCCAGCGCCGATCGATAGGGGGCATCAACCGGATACCAGCGATCGTCTTGCACCAGCAACACACTGGCCGGCGCTTTGGCCACGAGCACACTGGAGATAACCAGGCTAGGTGTTAAGATCGACTGCGCTGTGATAGTGATCGGTTGAGAGAAATCGCGCGCGGCGTCGACTGGAATCTGGACGGTCAGCGTAATCGGCCGAGATTCGCAGGATCTCAGGGCCACTTGCGTCGGCGTCATCGTGGCCGTCCAAGCACTTTGCGCCGACAGCGTGAAAGTCAGCGGCGCAACCTCATCAAAACTCATCAGCGTGACAACGCCTGTGATCATTGTGCCAGGGGATGCGATGAGCTGATCGGGGGTTTGCTCAAACGCAAAGACGTTGCGCACCAACGCGCGATCGAAAATGCCGAAAGTGCGCGATAGCACTTCGGCCCGCGTCGCTCGTTCGTTAATCGCTTCAAAGCCAAAGGGGAAGTACACCGCCCGATAGGGTCTGCACAGTCCGACGGATTGGCCGCCAGATTGATCGCGCATATATTCAAATGCCTGCTCCACTAAAAGCGGCTCGCGTGCACCAATCACATCGGGAAAACGTTGATTATCTGCGCCACCTGACCCGACGATTGTAATGACTTGCCCGCTAAAAATGCCAGTGCCGGTCAACGTGCGGTTGGCTGCGTCGTCTGCTCGATAATCAGCCAGCAAACGCTCCGAAAAATACGCCGAGTAAGTCCACCAACCATCAAAAAAGGCAATGTCTTGTCCGCTGAGGAACAAATGCCCACCTGCGTCTAGATAGTCGCTGATCGTGCGGCTTGCGCCAATGTAACCCGGCGCATCCAGCGGCGCCGACCAGATGACCACGTCATAGGCGCGCAAGGTACGGGTTGTCGGCAGATCAATGCGCAGATCACGGACCGGCCATTCATCATAGAGATAACGCAAATCACCCAGGGCCTGACGGTAGTAGTTGATGTAACTCCCGTTGTACCAGCGGCCACCATCGAGTAAGAGAATAGACGGCGCATCTGGCAAAGCGAAGTTCTGCGTCACTGTCTGACCGGCGACAATGGTGACTTCCGCCGTGATGATACGATGTCCGCTGGCTTGGGCGCGCAACACATGTGTGCCACTCGGCAGCGCCCACGAATAGACTCCGTGTGCGGTAACGGTCACAGCCGCATTTTGAATGCCGAGACTGGCTGTCAATAAGTGAGTTCCAGTGATGTCCGTCACGTGCCCTGTAGCCCAACCGCTGGGCAACGGCGACAAACTCACGTCACGCGAGGTGATCGCGCCCGTCATGATCGGCACCGCGGTGAGGGTGAGCGGCGCATAACCAAAGGCCGATACGGTCAAGGTATAAAGCGACGCTGCGCCAAACAGTGTGTAGCGCCCAGCGCTATCGGCGTTGACATCGCTCCAGGTACCGAGTTGAGATTCGGCGTGGATGCGGGCATAGGAGATGGGGAGCTGCGTATCGCTGCGCCGCACCGTTCCACTGATGGAGCCAGCAGATAGCACAGACGCGACAGCATTGAAGGCATCCACCCGCCCCCAACCATAATCCAAGTTAGGGTAGATACCTTCACTGAACCGCAACACGGTACTGGTCAAAGCGTAGCGCGTCTGCGTGATCGTCAAACCAGGCACAGCCGATCGCATGAGTGCGACAGTACCGGCTACTTGCGGCGCCGCCATTGACGTGCCATTCGCCTTCAAATAGCGGCCACCCGGCACGCTCGATAAGATCGCGATGCCTGGTGCAACAACCTGGGGCTTCAGCTCATCCCACGGTGACGGCCCACGACTGGAGAATAGTGCGATCAACTCCGATTCGTCCACCGCGCCCACACCAAACGCTTCTGGAAGTGAAGCAGGCGATCCGACTGAACCAGCACCAGGACCGGCATTACCATTGCTGAAGAAGGTGTCGATGCCGGCCATATTCAACAAGCGCACGTCCGGCTGAAACACCGTGTTGTAACTATCGTCGCTGCCCCACGAATTACTCAAGACATCCGGTGCTTGATTGGGATCACCGCCCGGTGCCAACATCCATTGAAAGCCGGCGTGAATCCAGCTATCGAGGGCATATCCGCCACCATCAAAAATGCGCGCTGCGATCCACCTAGCCCCCGGTGCTACGCCGATGCCTTCCGCGCCAGCCAGTGTGCCCATGGTATGCGTACCGTGGCCATAGCCATCATAGGGATATTGTGCTTGCTCGGATGTCGCATCAAACCAACTGTATAAATGATTCGGCAGTCCCTTGGGATTGTAGCCGCGATAGTTCGGACCTAGCGCCGGATGCTGCCAATCCACGCCGGTATCCATATTTCCCACGACAATACCTGTGCCCGTGACGTTCAACGCCGACCAGACTTGATCGGCACGGATACGTTGGAGGTGCCATTCATTAGAGGTTGGTGGTTGGAGAATAGACGCCGGATCAAAATCAACAGCGATCCATTGCCGATACCGATCGGGTTGAATGAAGGCGACGTCATCGCGCACGGCGATCTGTAGCAGCAGCGCACGATCGAGACGCGCAGCGATCGAGTTATTGATCCACAACGGTCGGATCTCAGACACCCGATCAGCTTGCTGCGCCTCGCCGAGCACAGCGAGCAGCTCGGCTTGCGAGTGCGCGGCAGTGGCTTGCAGTTCACTGACAAGGGCCACGCGGCGTTCGGCCACGGAAGGCGCTGACACAATCGAACGCCGGTTCAAGTCTGCCTGAGTGCGCAGTTGAATGATGACCGATAGCTCTTCGCCTAAACCACCCAGCCACTGCTTAAGCAAAGTTGGATGCAACTTGGAGGACAACTCCCGCGTCAAGGGGAGAGCGGTTTTCGCAGCGATCAATCCGCCGAGGTTCGCATGGATCGAGGTAGGAGTATCAGTCGGTCTGTCTGAAATTTCAAGCGGTTGGCCGTGCCAGGCGACAGGCGCAGGCAAATCTCCACGTTCCAGGGCAGAGGAAGAATTTTGGCGCGCCATCAGCATGGGTGGCAACAACGCCAGCACCAAACCCGTCAGTGCGATGGCCAGCAGGAATCGACTAAGCGACATAGTTCGTGTGGGCATGGAGTGATTATATCGTAAGCGTCCACTTACACCAGTAGCCTGCCCTATGCTCGAAAATCGTTTGACACCACCTTAGATACATGATAACGTGCTGGGGGCGTGGAGCAGATACCAGGCGCGCCATCTATCATCCACCGGGACAGGCATCAATGAAGATTTTTCCTTTCACACTTTCCCTATTAGGGTTGCTACTCACGGCCTGCGGGCCGACCATCCCCCAAATTCCGCCCGCCGAGGTGGTCACCCGCGCGGGTGAAGCCATGCTGCAAGCGCCTTCCTTTCACTTCAAGATCGACATCAGCGGCAAGCTCGTAGTGCTTAATCAGCTCACGCAGTTGTCGCTGCGCAGTGCCGAGGGCGATTTTGCCCGGCCCGATAAGATGGGCGTGCATCTCAAAGTACTACTGGCGGTAGCCGCAGCCGAGCTGGACATGATCGCGCTGGGTAACGAGCAATACCTGACGAATGTATTGACCAAGCAATGGGAAGTGCTGCCGCCAGAGTTCGGCTTCAATCCCGCCATCATGTTCGATCCGCAAATAGGACTGGAGCAGCTGCTACTCAAAGTTGGCCTGGACAACGCCCACTGGATCGGCGTAGAGACGATCGACGGCCAGAGCGTTTATCATCTGCAGGGTAGCATCAGCGGCGAACGTCTGCAAGGCATGAGCGGCGGCTTGATCAGCAAAGGCCCCGTGGAAGTCGATCTCTGGATCGAGCCAGACACGTCTCTGCCGCGCAAAGCCGTCATCGTGGACCAAGACAGCGATCCCGAGAAGCCGACGACGTGGACGATGACGTTTTCATCGTATGGCAAAGATGTCAATATCACTACGCCCAAAGTACAATAGTACGAGGGTGGCTCGCCCGACTCAACTCTGATGATCTCTTCACGCTCGCTTTCCCCCAATCGCATCATCGCCCTGGTCTGCATCGCCAT
>JAUQXC010000010.1 GCA_030834825.1 Thermoflexales bacterium | reverse complement strand
GCCGTGCGGTTCGCGTGGTGACGACGGTCGCCAACTTTGGCGGCAACATCACCGACATCGCGCTATCCGGGCGAGACTTCCTGAAAGGCATCGAGTCCGGCGATACGCTTCAGGCCGTCATGGGCGCGGCCGGGTTGGCGTTCAGCATGTCGCAGATGATGGGCGACCTGAGCGATCTGCGCTTGCGCGAGTCGGTGGCCGATGACATGGTCAATGCTGGCGAGAAAAATGCTCGAAGCGAAGCCGTCGAAGCCGTCAACAAAGAGGCCAGGGGAGAGGCTGGTGATGTCGCTGAGAGAGAGGCTAAGGATGTTGCTCAAGGCGCTGAGCAAAAAGCGGCTCGTAATGCCGAACAAGGCATGGACGGCATGGTATGCAAGCTCAAGAATAGCTTTGATGGCGATACGCTGGTCACTACAGAGGATGGCGAGAAGCCCATCAGTGAGTTAAAGATCGGTGACGTAGTTTTGGCCTATGATGAGACGCTAAGCGTCACGGGGACTTACACTGTCACCGACATCATCATCCACTACGACACGCTGCTCACGTATTTGACGATCGATGGTGAGTTAGTCGAAACCACACCAGAGCATCCCTTCTACACGGCGGAGTCCGGCTGGGTCGATGCAGGCGCGTTATGGATTGGCGCGCACATCCAGAAGGCCGATGGCAGCTACGGCACTGTAGAGGCAGTTGGTTCAGCCTACGGCCTGAAGCCGATGTACAATCTGACTGTCGATTCGGCACACACCTTCTACGTGGGCGACGGCCAGTGGTTGGTGCATAACCTTAACTGCCCAGATGCTGAAATGCATCCTGGCGAATTTCTGCCAGAACAAACCACTCCATTGCTGGGGGCTGGCACAGTTGTCGAGTATGGATCAGGACTTGAATTTGCAAATGCAGAAAGGCTTGCACAGCAATACCCAGGAGCGAAGATAGTGCTGACCGAAAGTGAAGAGCTAGGAACATTAGCGAAGCGAAGAGGAGATTATGCCAGGGCGGTCGAATCAGGTGCAGAAATTCATCTGGGTGATTACAATCAAATAATACCTGACAAGAATATTCGCGCCGCAGCATCAATTAGCATGGCACCTCAGCCAGGTCTTAATTTCAGGACGATGCAACCAGAAGGCGCAATTAGAACCGCGCAGACCATGGCAGAGGCAACGCTCCCTGGAGGCAGAATATACGTTGCAGCTGCTGAGGAAAGTACGGCAAAGGCCATGGCACAAGTGTTCAGAAATAAATTTTCTATGGATGTGCCGATTCAAGCAACTAAGGTAAGTCAGCTTCCATTCTATTCACATGATTTAACTCACCATTACTCTACAGCGTATGTGATTGATATTCACGTGCCCATGCTCCCGTAATCTGGAACGGAAAGAGACACATGATGGATGATACTAAGCCGCCAGCGTGGATGGCAGATCAAGAACCACGTGAAGTATTAATCGCCTTCCTCAGGAGAGCCGCGATTGATTGGGAAAAAGGAGATGTTGCCCATTTAGCAGCTGACGCAAGTGCCAGCGCTGCAGAAAATCTTTACGCGGAAATTAAGTGCGTTGATGATGTTTTATCGGCCTTGGACCTGCTAATCGCCTCTGTTCGTCAATACGCATTAGCCCGATCAGAGAAGTTTACTTATGATCATGAACTGGACGTACTCCAGATGATCGTGCATGATTGGGCGACCCCTGTATCAATCGGCAAAGAGACTTGCCGCTTCTTATTGCAGCAGGACAATAGTAAATCAGTCCTCCTGGAATTGTCTGCGATCTTGCTAAAATATCTAAAGCAAATTGACGACTTACTCGGATCTTGTAGGCAGGCTTTTCTTATAGACCAACCGCGAGACGCATAGATGTGTTTCGGATAGGCTTTCCTTGAATTAAGATTGCAACACCAAGTGCATTCAACACCATCGTAAGACGTCTGTGCCCTTTTCGACTGTGCGAGAGACTCAGACCTGAGTCTCTCGCACAGTCGAATGGACATCACGCATGCTTGAATCCTCTCACTCCGATCCATCCCTCCCTCCTGGAAAGCCGATGTCAAGACTTTCCACGAGGATCGATCAAACGCCTCTATTTCAGCGTCCTATTCTCTATCGTGTATTAGCTGGGCTGGCTGTTGTTCTGTCGATCGTGTTAGCCGCCAGGCTGCCCCAACAACGCTTGATGCGCGCACCCGATCCCTGGGCGTACAAATTCGCCATTCAAAATTTGGCGCAGGGACGCTGGACCATCTCCGATCAAGAGATGTCTGCCGGCCGAATGCAGACTCGCCTGCAAGGCGGACAATTGACGCAGTATGTGCTGGTCAGTCCGCATCGCTGGGCTTTGGAAAAAGGGCCGGGCTTCCCTCTACTGGCGATCCCCTTCCAATGGTTGGGCCTGGCTCACTTGACGAATGCGGCGTTGGTGGTGATCGCCGCTCTTTTGTTGTATATCTTGATCGCGCGGCAATACAGCGAGCCACTCGCTGCCGCGGTGATGGTATTGTTCTCACTCGCGCCGATGAGCTGGCTAGCACTGAGCACGGTTTGGATGGATACCTTTGCCAGTGGCGCGGTGCTGGTGATCGGAGGATCCTGTTACGGCTTGTATCTTTACTCGATCAATCAGGACCGCCCTCGCGCGGTGCTGGCCTTCTTTGCCGGATTAATGCTGGGGTGGTCGGTACTGGTGCGCTTGTCCAATTTACCTATCGCGCTGCTCTGCGGATTGCATTTGTTGTGGCACACGTGGCGAAGACCACACACTCGATCGACTCTGAGGGGACTGCTGACTTTTCTAGTGGGTATGGCGCTGGCACTCAGCGCACTGATCATCTACAACCAAACTGTTTTTGGCAATCCATTGTCGGTAGGTTATGCCTACAGCCTTTATCGGATCACTTTCGCCTTTGGGCCAGTCATGGGAAAGCCCAATGTGCCGGTGGTGGCGTTGGATCCCGTCGTCGGCGCGAAGCTCATCGTGGATAACCTGACGCGCATTATCCAACCCTGGTTGATTGGATTTCCCTTGCTGCTTCTGGCTGTACCCGGTTGGTTCGTTTATCGGCAGCGTCGATCGTCCGCGGGTGTCCGGTTCAGCCCGATCCTATCGCGGTGGCTCTTGCTGGGCTGGCTATTAGCGGTGTTAGTTCCCTATGTGTCTTTTCTGTGGATGGGCGAACTCCTGGCTCAATCCGCAAACCGCGAACTGCGTTTCTTTGAAGTGGATCGTTACTTCTTCGCGTGGATCTTTCCCATGCTGGTTTTAGCCAGCGCTATGCTGGCCCGTTTACCACGTTGGGCCGCGTTGAGTTTCATGGCCGTGTACACCGTAGGGGCAGTGTGGCTTTATACCCGGCTGCTGTGAGTCTGTGAAGAGATGACTTCCGCCCCCTACATTTCCGTCATCATCCCCAGCCGCGCCCGAGCCGATCTTCTGGCTCAATGTTTAGGCAGCTTAAGGGCCAATCGCTATGTAGCGCGCGAAATCATTATCGTGGATCAGAGCGAGGATCGAGCAACTGCGCAAGTGGTTCAACACGCTGCACAGCATGATCCCTCGTTGCGGTATGTGCCCAGCGATACGATTGGATCATCGCGCGCACAGAACATTGCGTTAGAATTGGCGCAGGGTGAAGTGCTGGCCATCACCAACGACGATTGCGTGGTTGACGCTCACTGGCTAATGCGGCTGGCCCAGGAATTCAGGGCCGATTCGCAAGTGGTGGGGGTCTTTGGTCCCTTCTTGCCGTTGAGTCCGTCACACCAAACCGTGTCCGTCGCCGCGTTAACGGGAAATCGCCGCCGGGTACAGCGTGGCCTTGAGGAGATCTGGCGCTTGGGCTACGGCGGCAACATGGCCTTTCGGCGTCAACGCGTGATCGAGGCCGGCGGGTGGGATGAGCTGCTGGGGCCCCGATCGCCGCAAGGCTGGGGCTGTAACGACATCGATCTGATTTATCGCGTCCTGCACCGAGGCGGCCTGGCGGTGTATGCCCCCGATATTGTTGTATGGCATGTGCAGCACTACGATCTTCGTCAGGCGCTGCGTCGTGAAGCCGCTTACGCACGTGGGGCCGGGGCCATCGTGATGAAAGGATTACGATGTCGTGATCGCCAAGCCTGGCGTTTGTTAGCTCAACGGTTGTGGCCTGTGGGGCCGGGACGCACCTGGTCGGAGTTACGAACTTCACTTAGTGGTGGAAACCGCTGGATCACGCTGGTCCGCGTCTTATTTCGAATGTATAGTTTGGTTGTTTTGATCCCGTGGGGAATGTTGCGGAGTTGTCTTCAACCAATAACGGATGTCGAGCACATGCTTTATCAAAGTAGTGTGAGTGCCCGGAAAGATTCGACTGATGCGGCCTAAGATCAGCGTTATTGTCCCGGTGCGACCGGGTGTGCCGGTCCGAGCGATCGCGGCATTATACAACGCCGATTATGCACCTGATCAGCTGGAGATCCTGATCATAGAAGGTGATTGTCCATCGCGTCAACGCAACTATGGCGCACGCCAGGCGAGCGGCGACATTCTATATTTTCTCGACGATGATTCACTGATTGCGCCCGATGCTTTGCGCCGGCTAGCAGGGCATTACCGCACTTCGGAGGTGCATGCGGTAGGCGGCCCCAGTCTCACGCCCCATGACGAACCGTTGCTGTCGCGCTGCATCGGTTATGCCCTGGGAACGCGCTTGGGCGCGTGGACCATGCGGGCCCGTTATGCTCCGATCGGCCAGTGCCGCCCGGCGACCGAGAAAGAAGTGATCGGCTGCAACTTAAGCATGCGGCGCCTGACTTTTGAGGCGCTGGGCGGGTTTCGCGAAGATCTGTTTCCCAATGAGGAAACAGAATTGACCAGCCGTCTGCTGCGCAGCGGACACAGGCTTTTGTATGATCCTGATCTCACGGTGCAGCGTGTTCAGCGGCGTTCGTTAATCGACCTGGCCCACCAGTTCTTTGCCTATGGCCGGGGTCGCCTGCGGCAGATGACGCGCACCTTTTCTCGAAGCACAGCGATCTTTCTTGCACCGGCGATCGGTCTGACTTACGTGTTGTGGTGTTTGATCCTGG
>JAUQXC010000135.1 GCA_030834825.1 Thermoflexales bacterium | reverse complement strand
AATCTAGGGAATAAGGAGAGGCCGAAGCAGATGGTTGAGATAGATACCAGTGCAGGCTTTAACTTCTGAGAGCCTTCGTTCAAGCAAAGGAGAGTTAAGATGGATTCGACCAGATCAAGCATCCTCGTTCTTGATCGGAAGATGATAGAAGATCGGGATTATTGGCTCAACAAACTGTCTGGAGAGTTAGAACCATCAACACCCAAACCCGATCATCCCCGGCCAGGCAGTACCCTGACTCAAACTGAGACGGTGCCGATAAGCTTCTCCCCTGTCTTGTGTCAGAAACTGGACAAATTGACCGGTGGTGATTTTTTCCTGCTTTATACAACGCTTATGGCGGCGCTCAAGATCTGCTTGAATAGACACACTCATAACGTCTCCATCAGTGTCGGGAGTCCGGGCCTCAAACAGCATGAGGAGGGAGGTCGTTCAACCAATATGCTGGCTATCGTCGACGAGGTAGCTGGGCAACTCTCTTTTCGACAATTTCTCCTGAATGTGCGTCAAACTCTCCTGGATGCCTATGCGAGACAAGATTATCCCATGGAACGTCTCCTACAAGATCTCGGGCTAAAGCAAGTCAACAACCGAAACCCCCTGTTCGATGTGTCCATGCTCCTGCAGGGACTACACGACGACCAGCTCGAGGTTAAGACGGATATTACCCTGACTTTTCGCAAAGAACCATACAGTCTGACGGGGCAGGTCGTGTTCAACAAGGACCTATTTGAGCGCGAGACTATTGAGTGTTTCGTGGGACACATTCTCAGCGTGTTACAAGCGGGGCTGGAAGATACCAGTGCCAAGCTCGCCGAGTTACCGCTGGTCACTGCCGCGGAGAAGCAGCGCCTGCTTGTCGAATGGAACGCTACCGCCGCGGAATACCCACGTGAAAAGTGCATACATGAGTTCATTGAGCAACGAGCGATACAGACTGCCGATGCCGTGGCCGTGGTAGCGAGTTCTTCTATTTTGGACATCTCGGCTGCGGGAGCTGAGGCTGAAAATCAGTATTTGACCTATGGAGAATTGAACCGCAGAGCCAATCAACTCGCTCACCATCTCTGCAAGCGAGGAGTGGGTCCAGAAACGCTCGTGGGCCTTTATGTGGAACCCTCATTGGAGATGCTGATAGGAATCTTAGGCATCCTCAAAGCGGGTGGAGCGTATGTGCCTTTGGATCCGGCCTATCCGCCAGAGCGCCTCGAGTTTGTCTTCGCGGACATGGCCCAAACCATGCGGGGGGCAAGGCCCAACGTCCTGTCACAACAACGGCTAACGCAGGAGCTATCCTGGCCGCAGGCTCAGGTCATCGACCTGGATACGGAGTGGTATCGCATCACTGACGAAAACAGCGAGAATCCTGTTTCTGGAGTGAGAGCAGATAACTTGGCCTATGTGATCTACACCTCGGGGTCTACCGGCAGGCCCAAAGGTGTGCTTGTCAGCCACCAAAACTTGGTTCATTCGACGCTGGCGCGCGTGCCTTACTATGGGGGCCCGGTGATTGGCCATCTCTTGTGCTCCTCCATTGCATTCGACAGCTCGGTGAACTGCATTTTTTGGACTTTGTGTGAGGGTGGCGCCGTGGTGCTTCCTCCAGGTGATCTCCGAAAAGACTTTTCTTTTCTGGCCAGGGCGATCGCGACACATCAGGTCTCACACCTCTCTTGCGTGCCGTCACTGTATGAGCTCATGCTCACAGAGCCTACTGAGCTGTTGAGGGGATTGCGCTGTGCAATCGTGGCCGGCGAACCTTGTTCGAGGCGCTTGGTTGAACATCACCAAGCAACCCTGCCCCATGTCTCTTTATTCAATGAATATGGTCCCACGGAAGGTTCAAACTGGTGCATTGTCTATAATTGTTACTTCCTCGGGGAAAGAACCCAAGTTCCCATCGGTCGCCCGATCGCGAACATGCGGGTCTATTTGCTGGATGCTCGTTTGCAACCGGTGCCGATTGGCGTCATTGGAGAGTTGTATATTGGCGGCGACGGGGTCACCCGCGGCTACCTGAACCAACCTGAAGTGACTGCCCAACGCTTCATACCTAATCCGTTTGCCTCCAGCCCCGGTGACCGCCTATATCGAACCGGAGATCTGGTCCGCTATTTGCCCGACGGTAACATCGAGTTTTTAGGACGGACAGACCTCCAAATCAAGATCCGCGGTTTCCGCGTTGAATTGGAGGAGATTGATGCCTTGTTGAAACAGCATCCTGCGGTGCGCGAGGCGGCGACCATCGCGGTCCCAGTGGCGCAAATGGAGGGAGTGGAGGACAAGCGCTTAGTGTCCTACGTGGTGCTCAATTCTCAATACCAAGGTTCGGAGAGAGAAGAGGCAGAAAAGCAGTTGCTCACAGCCTGGCAAAAATTCTACGAAGAAATGTACAGCCTGGAGGGCGGTTTGAGCAACGCAGATCAGGATCTAACATTCAATACGATCGGGTGGAACAGCAGCTACACCGGGTTGCCTATCCCCGAGGCGGAAATACGCGAAGGGATTGAACATATAGTCAGCCAAGTTCTTGCTCAAAATCCGAGCCAAGTGCTGGAAATCGGCTGTGGCACCGGATTGTTATTGCAGCGTATCGCTCCGCAGTGCACCCGATACTGGGGAACCGACGGTTCAGCGCTGGCTTTGCGCTCCCTCCAAACCGAGCTAACCCGGCAGAACCTATCCCAGGTCAAGCTTTTCCAAAAGATGGCGGACGACTTTGAGG
>JAUQXC010000009.1 GCA_030834825.1 Thermoflexales bacterium | reverse complement strand
GATCTCGCCGCCCAGTTCGTTGTCCGAAGCGATGAAGGATAGCGGGAACGTGATGGGGCCGTTGACGTAGTCGCCATCGCCGATGAAGGTATCGACGGTGATGATGGGCAGACCCGACTCATTCGCCTTTTGCAGCGGCGCGATCATGCCTTCCTTATCAACCGGCGCGAGGAACAACGCGTCGAGATCGCCGCGCGCGACCATGGCGTCAAGCATCGGGGTCTGATCGGTGACGTTCCACTTGGGCGGAATCTGTACCACCAGTTCCAGGCCCAGATCAGCGGCGGCCTGCTGCGCGCCGCGCTGCATTGTGAAATAGAATGGGTCCTGTACGCCAGCCAGGAACCCGATCTTGTAAGACTTCTTCGGCTCAGGCTGCGCTGGCTGTGCGGGTTGTGATGGTTGCTCAGGAGCCGTGGTTGATTCGGGCTGGGCAGGCTGCGCAGGTTGTTCGGGTTGAGCAGGCTGTGCAGGTTGGGCGGGTTGTGTGGGCTGTGCGGGCGCGGGTGTCGCTGGCGTGCCGCAGGCACTTAGAAGCATAGCGACGATGATCAACACACACATGAAACTGAATAGGCGTTTGGTCTGCATGACTTCCTTATCTCCTTCTTGCGGGATTGAGTGGGAGGTTGAATCTGATTCGCCGAGAACAGGTAGTGGGTGATGAGGTTGGAATGAATGGTGAGCTGTAATCCTCCTTACGAGACAAATCAAGCAAATCGGATCATCATTGTTCGATTGATGTTCATACTATCACAGAAAATTTTGAAGTCAATACTTTTGCGATTAAAATGTGCGAATTCTAACTGATCCCCCATTGACTTTTCAACTTTTGACCTTATAATCTGTTTGACTTTGAACAAATCGTGGGGTCATATGGCAGACCGAGAGCGGTACGAGAAGATTGTGAATTTGGTAGATGATCGCAGTTTTTTGTCTGTGCGCGAATTGAGTGAGCAGCTCGCCGTATCGGAGATGACCATTCGACGCGATCTGGGGCGGCTTGAGCAGCAAGGTCGCTTGAAGAAAACCTACGGCGGGGCCGCTTCCATCCGATCGGGTGGGGCGGCGATGGAGGTGATCACATCTCACCTCGATCAGAAGTCCGAAGGCCCCCTGGTCGATACGATCGATGTGCTGATCGCCACTTCAGTCAATCCGCTCTATGACGCCTTGTTGCTCGATCGGGTGCAGAAGCGTCGTATTCCCGTCATCGCCGAATCAGTGGAACTGCCCGAGGGCAAGACAGTGGTGGCCGTCGATAATTTCAAGGCCAGCCACGACCTGGGCCAGTGGGTGGGAAACGACTTCCAGCAGCGCGGACAGGAGAAAGCGCGCCTGCTTGATCTGTCATTTCACTTGCGCAACACCCAGACGCGCAGCCACGGTTTTTGGGAAGGCCTGCGCACCGTCTGCCCGAACAGCGAGATGGTTTTGTCGCTGGATGCGCAATCCACCTATCGGACGGCGTATCAGCTGGCGCGTGATGCGCTGACGGTGCATCGCGCCATCAACGTGATCTTTGCCATCAACGACTCCACCGCGCTGGGCGCCATTCACGCCTGTCGTGATCTGCAGCTCGATCCGCGCCAGATCATGGTGGTGACGTTTGGTCTGGAGGGCAATGCGCTCATTGAAGAGCTGCTGACCGATCGATATTGCAAGGCCGGGTTGGCCATGTTTCCCGAGATCGTCAGTCTGGCCTGCATTGAAGCCGCGATCATGGCCTACAATCACGAGCCGCTGCCCGCCAAGTTGGTGACGCCGCATGTGGTGCTGACCAAAGAAACGCTGCCCGACTTTTATACGCGCGAGGCCGACGGTTGGAAGTTAAATTGGGAGACAGCGCGCGCGCGCCTGTCCATCCCCATCCCGATCGATTTTCAGATCGATCGCGCCAAAGTGAAACTGCCGCACCAGATTGGCGTCACGGTCCCCTTTAGCGAGCACGAATGGTACAAGAAACTTTCAGCGCAAATTTGTGAGTATGCAACGCGCTACAAGATCGCCAGTCAAATTCTGGAACCCGATCAGAGTCTGCGCGATGAAGTGGATCTGCGCCGGCGGCAGATCGCACGTCTGGCAGCCGAGTTGGTCAATCCGCGCGATGTGATTTTGTTGGAAGGCGGTGAGATCGCCCACTATCTGGCTGAGGAGTTGAAGCAGAAGCAGGATATCACCGTGATTACGAACTCGCTGACGGTGCTCAATACGCTGAATCACACGCCGGGGATCGTGTTGATCTCGACGGGCGGGGCGGTACGCTACAGCAGCCAGGTTCTGGTGGGGCCGACCGCCGAGAATGCGCTGCGCGATCTGCGCGCGGACAAACTCTTCCTGACGGTCAGTGGTATTGCCTTTGAGTTTGGCCTGTCGCACACCAACATCTCCGAGGTCACGATCAAGCAGGCCATGATCCGCGCGGCGCGTGAGGTGATCTTATTGGCCGATCATTCGTCGTTCGGCCAGGAGTCGATGGTGCAAGTCGCGCCGCTGAACGTAGTGCACCAGGTCATCACCGACGATGCGCTGCCCGCCAGCGTGCGGCTCGATCTCTCCAAAGCGGGGATTCAAATCATTCTGGCGAAGGAATAAAAACCTTCCGGGGGATGCGGACGCTGAGAGGTTTCACTCCTGTTCCGTTTGGCCGGAATCTGATGTGAAATCCGCTCGGATCTTGTGATACACCGTCTTAAGTCCTGCGTAGGTTGCTGAGACCAGTCCCACGCTCATAACCAACAGAATTAACAGGCCGATGATGCCGAACAGGCCGCGTCCGCCCAATCCGCCGGAGATGGGCAGCGGCCCGATCGACATTCCTCCCTCAACCGCACGATCGTCGCCCGGACCAAACCCGGCTCCGGTAAAGACGAGGCCGAGCAGCAACAAAAAGGCGAAGCCAAGCAAACTATTCAATGCGCGAAAGACGATGTTCTTCTGGCCGGCGCGGCCTCCAACGCCGTGCAATAGAGCCATCAATCCGCCCACCACAAAGAACACCCCGGCCAGGCCCACAATCCCGCGCGGGGCGATAAACGCTTCGGGATCGGCGGGCAGCCAGCCGAATGAAATTCCCATGATGTACAGACCGGCTGCCAAGAAAGGCAACGCGAACAAGACCCCGCAGCCGATCGCTTGCCAGCGCGGCAGATCTTCTTGGGTCTTCTCTGGCTCAGTGTTCATCAGCCTCCTGAATCTTTTAGTGCTAACGATCCCGCTGACATGGCTGTGTCCACACCCGCAACCCATAGCGACTCAAGTACAGCGGAATATTTTTGAACAGGGCATTCTCCTGCTCGACCTCGCGAATGAGCGCGCGCTTTACCTGCGAGACATCGCCGCACAGGATTGACACCGAGCCGCCATCACCACCCGCGCCGTTCACCTTCCACCCCAGCGCGCCGTGTTCGCGCGCGAGGTCGATCACGCCTTGATGCTCGGGGCTGATCAAGGCCGGATGCAAGCGGCGCTGCGCTTCGGTGTTGTCCGTCATCGCCGCGCCTAAGGCCACGAAATCGCCTGCATAGACGGCATCACGCGATCGCAAGGCTGTGCCCCGTAAGTCTTGCAGCTGCTGGCAGTCCGGCCCGGCATTCTCCAGTCCGCGAATCACCATCTCGTGCACCGAAGATGACTGGTGCGACTTCCCCAGGTAGATCAACACCAGCCGCCGTTCCAATTCCCACCAGATCGAATTCGCGACCACGATGGGTGATACCGAAGCGTGCGGATACTGGTACATCTCGATGTAGTTGATGCCGCCATACGCCGCGCAGAGTTGATCTTGAATGCCGCACTGTTGATGCAGCATCTCCGTCTCAATACGCTGCGCGGCCAAGGCCACTTCATGCGGTGTCATGCGGCCCGGCGTCAATGAGTCGAGTGCGCCAATTAGCGCCACGGTCACTGCTGCTGAGGTGCCCGTCGAGGCGCCGCCGGGTGCTTCGGAATAGATCGTCACTTCAAAGCTCAAGTTCTTCGGCACGCGCATGTACGCGATGGCCGCCTCAAGCAGCGGATGCTTGTCCCAATGCTTTTCCGGGTTGACGGCATAGCGTTCCCCGTAGTTCTCGGCGTTGATGATGATCCGATCGTCGTGATCGCCGTCGGGAAAGACCGCCAGCTGCACCTCGGCATACGGATACACGCCGATGTTGAAGATGCGGCCATGGCCGGCGAACCACGTATCGGTCCAGCCACCGTTGTCACATACGCGGATGGGCGCAACACTATTGATGATGGAGCTGGGTTTGCGAACGTGCACGTGTTATCACCTCACGTCGTTGAAGATGAAGGCAGTGCCGCCGCTGCTGGCGGTGCGACCAGCAAACTAACAAGCACACCGATCGCTCCGGCGATGGCGAGACTGCCCACCCACAGATGGGTCGTCCAGATGACACCGACTGTCAGCTGAGCTGCACCGAAGTATAGTCCATAACTGACCACCGGCACAAGCGCAGCAAAAGCACGCCAAGCTCCAGGCCGCTGGACACTGGGCTTTAACCACGCCAGTAGTCCATCGGCCGCGACACCCGCCAGCACCCGGGTCACGACAAACACCAATGGGTAAGCGCCGGAGAACAAGAACCCCATCGCTATGGCATTCAACGCCACAAGCACGGTTAACGCGCCGGGCGCCGGCGGCCACTGCCGCACCAGCAACAGGATGACGCCCATGAACAAGGCTGTCTCCAGCATGATCCCCGTCATGCCCCAGGCTTCATTGGATGATTCTTCCCAGCCCGTGCCCCACAAATTCGACAGCGGGTGCGCAATCATCATGAAGAAGGTCAAGACCGACAACACCAACGTCAGCGAGAGGATCATGGGAAGCTGCTCACTCAAGCGGCGCCGCTCACCAGCCGGGCGATGATACGCCGCACGCAGTGGCCCGCTCACGGCCAAGGTAATTCCCAGGGCTAACAGCAAATGCGTGGGACTGTACAACGCCTCGACGTTTTTTTCGATGCCAAATAAAGTGTGCCAGATCAAGTCGCCCGGTCCGCCGATGAACCACAACAGCAATCCCACGAGTGAAAGAGGGTAGCCGCGTGGCAGGGCCTCTCGCAGCGTGGCGCCGCGCCAAACAGTCCGCACCAACACCCCGCTGAGTATCGCCACCATCAGAAGTTGACCGGAGTACAGCACGGCATGCCACGGTGTAAAGAACGATTCATCGACCTGGCCATGGGCATGCGCCCAGCCGTCCAAATAGAGTCCACCCACAAAGTAAGTTGCCAGGGCGGCCATGATCCAATCAAAGCGGGGTGAGGCGGCGTGGCTTACTTTTTCCCCATGCTGGGTGGTGGTCATTGAGGCGATCGTTGAAGGACTCATATGTTCCTCCCATTCAATCAGCTAGCTTGATTCTACCTTGAAAAAGAGACGCCTCCGAGCTCTTGCGAACAGGAGGCGTTCCGTTGAAAGGTGAACCGCCGCTCACAGAAGCGAGCGACTCACAATCTGCCGTGCTTCTTCTACGATCTTTTGCAAATGCTCTTCGCTCTTGAAACTCTCAGCATAGAGTTTGTAGATATCTTCGGTGCCGGATGGCCGTGCTGCGAACCAGCCACCCGCTGAGACAACTTTCAATCCACCGATTGCCGCAGCATTACCAGGCGCGCGCGTCAACTTCGCCGTGATCGGATCGCCTGCCAGCGCTTTCGCTGTGACCGCCTCTGGTGATAGCTGCGACAACGCGGCCTTCTGTTCCGGCGAAGCCGGGGCATCGATGCGGGTGTAAAAGTAGGCGCCGAACTGCTTGACCAAATCCTGATAATGCTCGCCGGGATCGCGTCCCGTCACGGCGGTGATCTCGGCGGCCAGCAAGCCCAATAGCAAGCCATCTTTGTCCGTCGTCCACACCGTGCCATCCCGGCGTAAAAAACTTGCGCCCGCGCTCTCCTCACCGCCAAAGCAGATCGAGCCGGCGTAGAGACCCGGCGCGAACCACTTGAACCCGACCGGAACTTCGTTCAATCGCCGTTTGCGGTTCTCCACCACCCGATCGATCAAGCTGCTGCTCACCAGAGTCTTGCCGATGGCGGAGGCCGTCGACCACTGCGGGCGCTGTTGTAGCAGATAATCGATCGCGACGGCAAGATAGTGATTGGGATTCAGTAGGCCGCTCGAGCGGGTGACAATGCCGTGCCGATCGGCATCCGGATCGTTGCCCCAGGCAATGTCGAAGCGATCCTTTAATTTCACCAGGCTGGCCATGGCATAAGGACTGGAACAGTCCATGCGGATTTTGCCATCGTGATCGACCGTCATGAAACCAAAGGTGGGATCGGTTTGGGGATTGACCAGGGTGAGGTTGAGCCCGTACTTTTCGGCCAAAGGTTCCCAGTAGGCTACCGCTGCGCCGCCCAACGGATCGACGCCGATCTGGATTTCGGCTGAGCGGATGGCAGCCAGATCGATGGCGTGAGCGACATCGTCCACGTAGCCGGGCACGTAATCGTGCACATGCGTGGTGTTGGTCTGCAAAGCCGAGGCATACGCACTACGTTGTACATCTTTGTTACCGGCGCGCAGTAGTTCATTGGCCCGATCTTGAATCCACTGGGTGATCGCCGTATCGGCGGGGCCGCCTTCCGGTGGATTGTATTTGAAGCCGCCATCAGCCGGTGGGTTGTGCGAGGGCGTGATGACGACGCCATCGGCCAGGCCGTCAGTGCGACCGTGATTATGGGCTAGGATCGCGCGTGAGATCACCGGGGTCGGGGCATTGCCATTGTCGCGCTGAATGAACGTCTCCACGCCGTTGGCCGCCAGCACTTCCAGCGCTGTGCGCTGTGCTGCTTCCGAAATGGCATGCGAGTCCTTTCCCATGAACAACGGCCCGGTGATGTGGTTCGCGCGACGATAGTCGCAGATGGCCTGCGTCGTCGCCAGGATGTGTGCCTCGGTGAAACTGCCGTCGAATGGCGTGCCGCGATGGCCGCTGGTGCCAAAGGCCACGCGTTGCGCGGGATCGCTGAGATCGGGTTGGTTCGCGTAATACGCGCGCTCGAGTTGGGCCACATCGATCAACATAGCGGCGGGGGCCGGTTTCCCGGCAAGTGGATGAAGCGGCATCTGACACCTCCCTACCAGAGTCCACAAGGCAGACGAAGCTGTCTGTGTTGCCAGTCAGTTGGCCTCGTGCTGCGTACTTCAGGCACTAAACCGAGTAGAATTAAGCTAGGCGCTAACAACTTCTCCTCGGAAGTGGCTGCGGGTTTTGCGCGAGGCATTGGCATTATAGATGCGACAGTCGGAATCGGCAAAGGGAGGCCGGGATGATGGGGCAAAAGATTTTGGCCTTCGTCAAGTTGACGCGCCCCTGGTTTCTGGGCGGCGGCGTCATCTTGTATTTATTGGGCGCCGTCATGGCTCAGGTGCAGGGGTTTACGCTGCAGGTCGAGCGTCTCCTGTTGGGGCAACTGCTGGTCACGTCGATTCAGTTGGCCACGCACTACTCGAATGAGTATTACGACTATGCCGTCGATGCGGCCATTGGTTCGGCGCGCACGCCCTTTTCAGGCGGCAGCGGCATTCTGGTCAGCGGTCAACTCGAGCGGGTCGTTGCGCGGCACGCTACCTACGTGTGCCTGGGCCTGGCCGGCCTGGCTTGGGTGATCTGTGGCCTGCTTTCACCCCTCATGTGGATCATCGGTCTACTCGCCATGTGGGGCGGTTATTTCTATTCGGCGCCGCCCCTCAAATTGGAGGGCAGTGGTTGGGGCGAGTTAGTCACAGCCCTCTTAACTGCCGTCCTGGTCCCGCTGACCGGCTATATCATGCAGACGAATCAAATCGATCCACTCGTGTTGATCAGCTGCCTGCCTTTGATACCAATCTATCTGGCGATGGTGCTCACCTTTGAGCTCCCCGACTTTCCGGCAGACCGGGCGTTCGGGAAAAAGACGATTACGGTGCGGGTGGGCGTGCTGCGTGCCGCGTGGCTGCACAACCTGCTCTTGATCGGCGGCTGGGTGGGAATGGCGATCACGATGGCTTTCCTTCCGCCAAGGCTCAGCGGACAGCTGGTGTGGCTGGCGCTACCTTTGGGTCTCTGGCAAATTGCCGGAGTCGTGTGGCGCAGCCGCCGGGGCTGGCGGAGTTATACGCTGCTGGCCGGTGGAGCGGTGGCGCTGGCCGGATTGATACCGCTGCTCTGGCTGATCGATTTGCTGTCTTGAAGGTGGAATGGGGAATCTAAATTCCGAATTCTCCCCAATCGGTATAGAATATCTTGGCTTCTAATTCCGCATTCCTCTTCCGCATTTGAAAGGGGGAACCATGTCAAACGAAAAACTCCTCGCCTTCTACAACGATCGGCGCAAGAAGGGGCCGGGCCTGATCGCGTTGGGGGTGATCGGTGTCATCAACTGGATCGTGTCCGACGTGCTGAATTTCAGCGCGCTGGTCAGCCAGCTCAACATCGACATTCCAGCTTTTAAGCAGGTGGCTAATACGTTGTTGCCCGAATTTGGCCTGTTCGGCGTGCTGTTCGGCGTGGCCTTGCTGGGCTGGCTCTTCGACTGGGATCGCTTGACGCGCACTGTCTTCTTCCTGGCCAATGCCATCGCCACTTTCCTGGTGGCGAACTATGCCTTCGATCTGTTGTTTTCGATCACCCAACGATCGGGCAACCGCGATGCCGCCTTCCTGATGATCAACGCCGTGCTGGTCTGGTTGATGAACCTGATCGTGTTTACCATCTGGTACTGGATGCTGGATCGCGGCGGACCCGACCGGCGCGGCACGCCCAACGAGCAGCGGCGCGACTGGCTTTTTCCACAGGATCAAGCCGCCATCGCCGGCTGGGAGAACTGGAAGCCCGGCCTCAGCGATTATCTGTACGCCGCTTTCGCCTACAGCGCCTCCTTCGGCCCCAATGATACGCAGATCCTGTCGCTGCGTTTCAAATATTTGAGCATGGCGCAGACCACGCTCTCGTTGATGATCGTGGTGATGATCGCCGCGCGGGCCATCAATCTGTTTACGGCGTGATGCCTCACTTGTGTCATGCTGAGGAGCGCGGAGCGCTACGAAGCATCTCGAGCATGATGATTTACGTGGTTAGCGAGGGAGAAATTCTCACTGCACTGCACCGCAGGCGGTTCGCCCTGCCCAGCGCGTCGCCAGCGCAGCCCATACCCGGCTTCCACGGGACGCCGGTGGGCCGCTTGGCGTGCGCCGGGTACGACGAGGCGGAATGACACCTGTTTAGGACTCGTGGTTGTCACGAGACGAATCGCGACAACAATGACTTGGCATTTCGCTGGGTTTGAGGTAAAACAGAGCCTGGCACAAGGGCCAACGTCCCTCTCCCATTCACCAAAGTGAAATGGGAGAGGGGCAAAAAGTGATCGCTCAACTCGCATGAACTCTTCTTCCTTCTCTCGATCCCTGCGTGTCTTCCTGTGTCATTCCTCCAAGGACAAGCCCGCCGTGCGCGAGTTGTATCAGCGCCTTTGCGCGGATGGCTTTGACGCGTGGTTGGACGAAGAGAAGTGGAGATTCCGTGTAATTATTGGATGTCCCGTTATCTGAAGACAGAGCGACAGACTCCTGTAGTGGCATTTGGCGCTGTCTGGTCAATCAGGTACAATGATGGCAAGTTTAGCGGAAAGGAGGCAAGATGAGCGCTCTAGAAACGACCGTCGTCAAAACCCAAATCCCCAATCGTCTGTTGGTGGAAGGCGAGGCCCTAGTGAAAGCTGGCTGGTTCCGTGATCTGGACGACCTGTTTATCGAGGCGCTACGCCGCTATCTGGATTCGCATCGGCCTGAACTAACCGAGCGTTTCGCGCAGCAGGATGTGGAGTGGGGGCTGCATGGCAGCGACTAACGAAGTCATCTGTGACGCGGGACCGCTCATTCACCTTGACGAACTTTTGGCGCTGGATCTGTTGGTAGATTTCAGCGCCGTTTTTGTGCCTCAGGAAGTATGGGCCGAGGTGGAACGCCACCGGCCCGAGTCACTAAACCGCGTTGGGCTCGCTCTATTACGGACCACGGTTCACGTCGAGGTCGATCCGGCTGTTGATACTTTGATTCAAACTCTGTCTCTTGGCGCAGGTGAGCAAGCCGCCATCCGGCTAACGCGACAGCGTCCAAACGCTATCCTGCTGACAGGCGATGCGGCGGCTCGACTGGCTGCTGAAGGACTCGGTCTGCGTGTGCATGGCACACTCGGCATTTTGATCCGTGCTGTGCGACGTGGTCAGCGAACTCCGCAAGCGATCGTCGAGTTGTTGGAATCGTTGCCAGCACGTTCATCCTTGCATATTCGCGCCGAGTTTTTGGCAGGAGTTGCAGGCCAGCTAAAGGCTGAATACGGTTTGCCATGACCGATACTTCGACTTGTTCGTTACGCATCTTTCTCTGTCACTCCTTCGCCGACAAACCCGCCGTGCGCGAGTTGTATCAACGTCTGCAGGCGGATGGCTTTGAACCGTGGTTGGATGAGGAAGACTTGCTGCCCGGTCAGGATTGGCAGCGCGAGATTCCAAAGGCCGTGCGCAATTCGGATGTCGTCATCGTGTGCTTGTCGAAAGGCTCGATTACTAAAGCGGGTTACGTTCACAAAGAAATCAAGTTTGCGCTTGATGTGGCAGATGAACAACCGGAAGACGCCGTCTTCCTCATTCCACTGAAACTGGAAGAGTGCGATGTGCCCGATCGCTTGAGCCTCTGGCACGCCGTAAGCCTCTTCCGCGTCGATGGTTATGAGCGTTTGCTGAAAGCCCTGCGTCTGCGGGCCGCTAGCCTGAATGCGCTGGACGCTTCGGCCCCCGCCGCTTCACCTCCAGCCTCTTCTCCGGCCGGACCATCTTCCTCGGTTTCCAATGTCAGCGGTGGTGTGAACATCGGCGGAGATGCCCAGGTGGGCAATGACGTGGTGGGCCGTGATAAAGTCATTCGAGCCACCACCTACATTGAGCATGCCACTTTCATTCAATCCACAGCGCCAGTCCCAGTGGGCCAAGCTGATCGTTCGCGTGAGGAAGCCTCCGCCTCCGACGTGCAGACCTGGGGTGGCGTGGAATTCGTGCGCATCCCGGCGGGCAAGTTCCTCATGGGCAGCCGCGAAGATAACCCGTTGGCTTCTGATTCCGAGAAACCGCGGCACTCGATCGAGATTGCCTATGATTACTGGCTGGCGCGTTACCCCGTGACGAATGAACAGTTCGTCCGGTTTGTGGAAGCCACGGCTCGCAAGATCGATCTCGATAAGAATTGGAGCAATAAGGCGGATCATCCCGTCGTCAACGTCACCTGGCGCGAGGCGCTGGAATACTGCAACTGGTTGCAGACTCTGCTGGGTCGCGACTTGCCTGCGACCGCTGGCCGAGTGCGCCTGCCCACCGAAGCCGAGTGGGAGAAAGCTGCGCGTGGTGATCTCTCCCATGCCGCTGACAGAGGAGACCCAGAGGAGGCACGCGAATGGCCGTGGGGTAATGAGTTTGACAAGGCTAAGTGCAATTCAGAAGAAGGCGGCAGGAAAAGCACGACACCGGTCGGCGCCTATTCGCCGCAAGGTGATAGTCTCTCTGGCCTCGCGGATATGGTGGGTAATGTCTGGGAATGGACCGTTAGCTTGTGGGGGCTGGACCTCTTCCAACCGCAGTACCGTTACCCCTATCAGCCCAACGATGGGCGCGAGAAACTGGATGCGCCACCTGCGGTTTACCGAGTGGTGCGCGGTGGTGCGTTTAACTCCCGGCAAGGCAGCGTGCGCGTCGCGTACCGCTATTGGTTCGATAGCCGCGCGCGCAGTGACAGTGTCGGGTTCCGGGTCGCCGTCGCGCCCCGGCTCTTTTAGCTCTTGTCTGGCGAAGGGCATCGAGATAGTAAATTCATGACTGATACTTCCTCACCTCGATCGTTGCGAGTCTTCCTCTGCCATTCCTCTGCAGACAAACCTGTCGTGCGCGAATTGTATCAACGTCTGCGGGCGGATGGCATTGAAGCCTGGCTGGACGAAGAGAATTTGCTGCCCGGACAGAACTGGCAGCGTGAAATTCCACGCGCCGTGCACCAGTCCGATGTGGTGATCGTCTGTCTCTCGCAGCGCTCGATCAACAAAGCGGGGTACGTTCAAAAAGAAATCAAGTTCGCACTCGACGTGGCTGACGCGCAGCCTGAAGATACCATCTTCCTCATCCCCCTCAAATTGGAAGAGTGCGAAGTCCCCGAACGGCTAAGCCACTGGCAGTGGGTTGACTGGCTTGACGCGAAAGGCTACGAAAGGTTGATGCGTGCCTTACATGCTCGCGCCAAAAGTTTAGGCGTGAACATCGTGCCAACACTAGTTTCTCCTCCACTTCCCTTGCGGTCTAAGGCCAGTGATTTGTTTGCTGCGTCCAATTCACACTTCCGGGATAGTGCGAATATCGATAACTGGCCGGTAATTGTTTCCTCACTGGGCAAGGCTCCTCTCGCCGCTGTACAAATGTGGGCGGGCCTGGAGTTTGTGCGCATCCCGGCTGGCAAGTTCATCATGGGCAGCAAAGAGGATAATCGTCTTGCTTCTGATAAGGAAAAGCCTCAACACACGATCGAGATTCCGTATGACTATTGGATCGCGCGTTACCCCGTGACAAACGATCAGTTCGCACTCTTTATTGAAGCAACCCAGTACGTGACCTTGGCGGAGAAAGAGGGCGGTTGGTCAAGCAAAGACGGCAAGTTCGTCAAAGGCATTGATTGGCGTCATCCACTTGCGCCGCAGAAAGAATTGAGCAACATGGGCAATCATCCCGTGGTGCAAGTTTCATGGGTTGACGCCATGGAATATTGCAAGTGGTTAAGCGGGCGGATGTCTCAGGGTTTGCCGGTGGATGATGCGCGAGCGCGGTTACCCAGCGAAGCCGAATGGGAGAAGGCGGCACGCGGCGATGCGCTGCGCGGCCATGAATGGCCGTGGGGTAATGAATTCGATCAAAACAAGTGCAACTTTCACGAGAGTGGTAAGGACGGCACGACGCCGGTGGATTTGTATTCACCGCAGGGCGACAGCCCGTATGGAATTGCGGACATGGCGGGCAATGTGTGGGAGTGGACGATCAGTTTGTGGGGGCCAGATTTCAGCAAGCTACAATACCGCTATCCCTATGAGCCGCGAGATGGCCGAGAGCGACTGGATGCCTCAGAGGATCTCCTGCGAGTAATGCGTGGCGGCGCGTTCGCCAGTGGAAAAGGAGACGTGCGTGCCGCGTATCGCTACCGGGGCGACATTCGTTATCGCTTCATCGATGTCGGCTTTCGCGTGGTGATTGCGCCCCGGCTCTTTTGAGCGAAAGCCGCGGTCTTCTCAGTTTTCGTTCTCTTCGCCCCGCCACAACTGTCGCATCTCTTCGCTCGTCATGAGCAATTCATCCAACGTGCCTTCTGCCTCAATGCGGCCATCCTTCAGCACGATGATGTGATCCGCCTGCCGCAGCGCCGCCCGGCGGTGTGTGATCACCAGGCACGTCGGCCGATCTTCACGCCGTTCCCGATCGGCAAACAAGCGTTCCCACAAAATCTGCTCGGTGGCCACGTCCAACGCGCTCGAGAGATCGTCCAGCACCAGCAGATCGGCTTCACGCACGAACATGCGCGCGGCGGCGGTGCGCTGCAACTGTCCGCCGGACAACCTCACACCACGCGGCCCCACGACGGTACTCAGGCCAGCTTCAAAGCCGGCCACATCTTCATCGAGCACGGCCGCATACAGTGCCCGCTTCACTCGCTCATCATCGTGTGGCAGGCCCAGCAGGATGTTGTCTTGCAACGCTTCGCTGAACAGACGCGGTGCCTGCGGGGTGTAAGCACTACGCGGTGTGATAAAGAACGCCGCCGGATCAGTCACCACCCGATCGTTCCAGCGAATTTCGCCGGACTCTTTCGGCAGCAAGCCCAGCAGCACGCGCGCCAACGTCGTCTTGCCGGAACCGATGCGGCCTGTGATGGCTGTGAACGAGCCCCGTTCGAGTTTAAGATCGATGCGTTCGATGCCGCGACCCGTCTCGGGATGGCGATAGGTGAGATCGATCACGTCGAGCGTGTGCAAGCGATCGCCGTTGGAGGGCGGGGACTCGATCGGCGGGAGCTGATCCAACAGGTGCAGCGTGTTCGGCTCGACCAGGTGCTGTGGCGCGGCGCCTTGCATCAAGGCATGCAATCGCTCAAAGGCCACGACGCTTTGTTTGTAGTTGGCCATGAACATGCCGAAAAAGCCGGTGAACAGGGTGACGAAGTTCAGGTAATACACGAACAGCGCAAAGTCGCCCA
>JAUQXC010000134.1 GCA_030834825.1 Thermoflexales bacterium | reverse complement strand
GGATAGTCGCGAGCGTCAGCCAGCCGGGCTTGCTGGTCGCCGTGATCGTCAACGGCTGGTTATTCAGATCGCTAGCGCGGACGGTGTAGAGATAAGGGGCGCCGGTCGATCCGGTTCGGACTGGCATGCTGGTGAACTGAGGAGCGATGTTGGGCCACGTCGCGGTGTTCTTAAAATAGCTGATCCGCCCGGTGAGTTGCCCCACAAATGCATCCGGAGTGCCGTTGCGATCCAGGTCAGCGAAGGCCGGCTTACTGTTCCACCACACTTCGGCTGTTCCCAGCGGATGGTTCGCTCCAGTCTGGTGTTGGAAGCTCGGTGCTTGCGCAGTCCCCACGTTCTTGTAATAAACCAGTGTGCCAGTGAAGTTGCCCGTCATCACATCGTAGTCACCATCGGCATCCAGGTCTACGGCCGTCGGCGCAGAAAAGTCGCCTACATCCACCCCGTTGAAAGGATTGTCTGCAGTCGTCTTGATCTCGAATTGAGGATTGGTGGCGGTGCCGATATTCTTGTAGAGGAAGATGCGGCCATCCCAGTTGCCGACCAGCACATCGTAGTCGCCATCACCATCAATGTCCAACGTGGTGGGCGTGACCGACGCCGCATCGCTAGGCCCCAGGCCGTGGAAGGGGTTGGAACTTGCTTCCGTGAATGCCGGTGTGGTTGGCGTACCCGGGTTGATGTAGTAATGGGGCCACTTGTCGAACCCGGCGCCCGTGACGGCGTCATAGTCGCCGTCGCCATCGAAGTCGGCAAAGGCCAGGCTGCTCTTCGCGCCGGGGTCGATCGTCCCGAAGGGGTTGGTCGCGCCGAAGCTGCGATCGAGAAAGGCGCTGCCTGTATTCTCATAATAACTGATGGCGGGACGACCCGAACTGGAGTCACCGCGCTCGGCAGCAATGAAGGCATCCAGGTCGCCGTCGTCGTTAATGTCTACAAAAGCGGGCGCGCTCAAGCCGTGTTCACTGGCGTTAGAGGCAGCCTTGTAACCTACGTCCACGCCGCCAAAGGGATTCACTAAGCCGAGGCGCTGCGAAAAAGAGACCGGCGTCGTGGGATGAATGTTTTCAAAGTAGTTGTAGATGCCAAAAGTCTCGCCGCTGAACCCTTCCATGGCGCTGTCGCCATCAATGTCGGCAAAGGCCGGTGAGCTGCAACCTTTATACAGATTGTAGCCCTCACCCTCAACTTCGGTTTTTACATCGATACCGTTGAAGGGATTAGCGCTGCTCAGCGCCTGAGTGAAGACCGGGTGTTGAGCGTCGGCGCCAATGTTCCTGAAAAAATCGATCCGGCCGTTATAGTTCCCGCCGAAAAGATCGACCTTGCCATCCTGCTCGATATCGACAAATTCCGGTTCGATCATGGCGCCCAGGGTGCTGAAGGGATTGTTCGCACCTGTTTGCTGCACCAGCTTGGACAGATTAAAAGCGCTCGGCGTCGCAGACGTGTT
>JAUQXC010000133.1 GCA_030834825.1 Thermoflexales bacterium | reverse complement strand
GACCTACTGTGCTCGCGATGGATGGTCACATCCATCGCCGCCAACTGCCGGATGTGACCATCCGGCGTGAGCATTCAACTACAATGAGAATTGCTGTCACTCGCCCCCATATGTGTCTAAAATGTGACGATCATCCCGTTTACTCTGTTACATTTGTTGCCTCCCCTGATTTGCCGTTTAGGGTTACTATAGGGTAGAATCATGGCTGATTCCAACCCGATCGGAGCGACCCTTGAGCTGCCTGTGCCATAGGCTGATTGCAGCCCAGACCATGAGCGTGGCTTGCCGCGAAGGGAATAACTATACCTACTGAAAGCCAAGCGACCTGAGTAACTCAGGTCGCTTTTTTTGCCATCACTCAAGCAAACCCAAATCCACACCCAGGAGCATGAACATGTCTGAAACGCAAAATCCGTTTGAAACTGCCCAGGCCCAATTCGACAAAGGCGCCGACCTGCTGGGTCTGCCCGACGACGTGCGGCAGCTGCTGCGCTGGCCGCTGCGCGAGTTTCACTTCCGCATTCCCGTGAAGATGGACGATGGCAGCACCCGCGTCTTCACCGGTTTCCGTGTGCAGCACAACGATGCGCGCGGCCCCAGCAAGGGCGGCATCCGCTTCCATCCCAATGAAACCATCGACACCGTGCGCGCGCGGGCCACATGGATGACGTGGAAATGCGCTGTGGCCGACATTCCATTGGGCGGCGGCAAAGGCGGCGTCATCGTCAATCCAGCCACACTGTCCGTCACTGAAAAGGAACGGCTGTGCCGTGGCTGGGTCAACCAGATGTGGCGGAACATTGGCCCGCGCATGGACGTGCCCGCGCCCGATGTCGGCACAACGCCGCAGATGATGGCGTGGATGATGGACGAGTACAGCAAGCTCATCGGCAACTTCACACCCGGCGTCTTCACCGGCAAGCCCGTCGATATGGGCGGCTCGCTCGGGCGCACCGAGGCCACCGGCTACGGCGTGATCTATACCGTGCGCGAAGCGATGAAGCACCTCGGTCTCGATACGAAGAACAGCATCGCGGCGCTGCAAGGGTTCGGCAACGTGGCGCAATACGCGGCGATCGGATTTGTGGAGATGCTGGGCGGCAAGGTGGCGTGCGTCTCATGCTGGGACGGCGTTGATAAGAAGCCGTATACTTACTCGCATCCGGCCGGCGTCGATCCGCGCTTCCTGCAATCGATTACCGACCAATATGGCACGATCGATCAGGCCAAGGCCGCGGCCGCCGGTTACGTGAAGGAAGATGCCATGGCCTGGATCGACAAGGAAGCCGATGTGTTGATCCCCGCCGCGTTGGAGAATATGCTGACCGCCGAGACCGCGCCGCGCATCCACCAGCGCGTGCGCGTCATTGCCGAGGGCGCCAATGGCCCCACGACACTGGAAGGCGACGTAGTGATCAAGCAGCGCGGCATCTTCGTCATTCCCGACTTCCTGTGCAATGCCGGCGGCGTGACCACGTCGTACTTCGAGTCCGTGCAGAACGACATGAACTTCTACTGGAACAAGGAAGAAGTCTTACAGCGACTGGATCACAAGATGACCAAGGCCTTCCATGACGTGCTGGAAATGGCGGAAGAGCGCAAGGTCTATATGCGCGATGCCGCTTACCTCGTCGCCATCGACAAAGTCGTGCGCTCCATGCGGCTGCGCGGCTGGGTCTAAGCCTCGCCTCCCCTCGTTGAACGTGTAAACGTCGAAGCCGGGTTTCTCCATCTCGCAGGAAGTTTCACGCGGTGGGAGAAACCCGGTCTCTGATAATTTCATGATAAGATCAGTCCATGCTCGAACCCATCGGCGAACCGTCCAACATTGTCAACGTTTATTCGCAGCTCACGCAGTATCCCATCCTGGCGTCGGAGATCCGCGAGCGGATGCGCGAAGAGTTATTTCGGCGCGGCATCGTCCGGCCCGATCGGCTGGAGGAAGAGGTTAAAGATCGCGCCATCCTTTCGCAGAACCGTGAAGGCCTGAACAACCCCATGTTCGAAGAGGACGAGGGCCTCTGGCTGCAGCGGCTGCGCTTCATCCGCGACTATCTGACCGACTTCTACTTCGCCTACAACCTGCCGATGGATTTGCTGCAGACCCTCATCAACGAAGTGGTCGTCCTGCGCACGGGCCGCGCGCCGCGTGACGAGCTGCACTTCAACCCGGAGCTCGCCCCGCTGGAGATGCTGCTCAACAAAGCGCAACACTACGAACTGCTGCCCCCGGAAGATCGGACCGAGGTGCAACACCACCTGGAGGAGATCATCGTCGTGCTGGTGCGCACCGTCATCAGCGATCAGCTCAACTTCGTGCGCATTGCCAAGGCCTATTTCACCGCCGACGATTTCCGCGCCATCCGCTCGCGCCGCATCGGCAACGGCAAGATCGGCGGCAAGGCCGCCGGCATGCTGCTGGCGCACAAAATCCTGGAAGTGGAAGCGCCCGAGCTGGCACAACACATCACCGTGCCGGAATCCTACTTCATCGGCGCGGATGTCTTCTACGACTTCATCTCACTCAACAATCTAGAATACAACCAGAAGTACAAATCGGCCGATCAGATTCGCGCCGAGTACCCGGTGATCCGCGCCGAATACGAAAAGGGCCGCTTCCCGGAAGAAGTGGCCGAACGGCTGCGCGCCATTCTCGATCGAGCGGGTAACACCCCGCTGATCGTGCGCTCGTCCAGTTTGCTGGAAGACAACTTCGGCACGTCGTTTGCGGGCAAGTACGAAAGTCACTTCTGTCCCAATCAAGGCACGCCGCGCGAGAACCTGCGCGAGCTCACGCTGGCCATTCGCCGCATCTATGCCAGCGTTTACAATCCCGACGCCCTGTTTTATCGCCGCCGCATGGGCCTGCTCGATTACGACGAACGCATGGCGATCCTGCTGCAGGTCGTGCAGGGGCAATCGTATCATCGTTATTTCTTCCCGGCACTGGCGGGCGTGGCGCTGGGCCGCGCGCCGATCGTGTGGAATCCGCGTCTGCGCCGCGACGAGGGGTTTGTGCGGCTGGTCAACGGCCTGGGGACGCGGGCGGTCAATCGGGTGGCCGACGACTACCCGCGCCTGATCACGTTGAGCCATCCCACCTTGCGCCCGGAGACAGCCCCCCAAGCGATTCAGCATTACTCGCAGCACTATATCGATCTGATCGATCTCGAATCGAACGAGTTTGTCACGCGTCCCATCAAGGATGTGCTCAAAGCCGACTACGATCCGCTGCGCTGGATTGCCTCGATCAACGAAGATGATACCTTGCTGCCGCTGGTCTCGCTGGGACGCAACGTCACGCCCGATCGGTTTGTGCTCACCTTTGACAACCTGGTGCAGCGCACCGACTTCGTGCATCTGCTCAAGAATTCACTGCTGACGCTGAACCAGCGCTACAACGCTCCCGTCGAAATGGAGTTCGCTGCCACGCTCACGCCGACCAGCGGGCGGCCCAATGTGACGCTGCACTTGCTGCAATGCCGTCCGCAAAGCAGTCTGCGCGAAGCACAGGTCCGGCCGGCCCCGCTCGATCTGGCGGCCACCGATCGGCTGTTCATCTCCTCGCGCATGGTGCCGCAGGGCCAGGTCAGCGAGATCGAGTACCTCTTCTTCGTCAAGCCGCAGAGCTACAGCAATCTGCTCGCCGAGCGGCGCTATGAATTGGCGCGCGTCATCGGCCGTTTGAACAAAAATCTGGAAGGGCGCTGCTTTATCATGATCGGTCCGGGCCGCTGGGGCTCGTCCAACATCGATCTGGGGGTGCCGGTCAGTTACGCCGACATCTACAACTCCAGTGCGTTGATCGAACTGGCCTATTCGCAGAAAGGCATCACGCCTGAGCCGTCGTATGGTACGCACTTCTTCCAGGATCTGGTCGAGTCGCAGATTTACCCGCTGGCGGTTTATCCCGATCAGCCCGGCGATCTGCTCAACGAAGAATTCTTCAACCGGGCCAGAAACCACCTGGCAGCGCTTTTGCCCGAAGCTGGCGACTACGCCGACTGCCTCAAGGTGATCCATGCGCCGAGCGAGCGCCCCAATACCTCGCTGGAGATCTCGATGGACGGCGAGCGGGCCGTGGCTTATTTTGCGCCGGTGCTGGAAACCAAGAAGAAAGAGTGGAAGATGGAAGCGGGTTCGACGGCGGTGGTGAGGGAATAGCAGGTAGTAGTCAGTAATAAGTTGTCAGTTGTTGGTCGTTGGTTATTGGCGGCTAGTTGCGCGTTACCCATTGCACATCTTTCACAAAACGGCCATACCATCTCCAGCCCATACCTCCTGAAAAGCTACACGACAGAGCTCTCTTCGGTTGGCCTTCAGTGAGATTTCGTAACCCCGATGCATCTGGTTTGACGACGTAGATGTCAATCTGGTAATCACACGTATTCGGATTGAGTCGCGTCTTGACGGGGAAGGCCAGCATTTGGCTGTCAGGCGACCAGACTAGCGTACCAGGCAGGATATTCAACACAGTCGATGCTGTGCCCTCTGCAAAATCAAATATGCGAATCTGCCGGGTCTTGTCCTGACCGAAAGTTTCTCGCCACGTCAAATAGCGACCATCTGGCGATAAGACAGAGTTATCAATACTTTGCCGGGGATCGAGCGAGATAGGCAACGTCTGAACCGTCCCGCTCTCGATGTCTGCTACACCAAGGCCCCCGTTGAACCACAGCAGTTCCTTGCCGTCGGGCAACCAATCAATCCAACTAGCTTGTTCAGATACAATGGGGTGCACTCCAACAGAATCAGCGATGTTGATTCGACTCGTGTGGGTCACTCCATCATATTGATAACTCGATATGGCAAGTCGTTTCCCATTAGGCGACCAGCTAACAGCTTCATTCCGATCGGAGCCGCCCCGGTGCTCAGCGAGGTAAGCCGCCGCGTCAACAACGACGGATACTGTGCGCTTATTTAGGTCAAGCACACTGATGTTGCCTTCTTCTCCTACGCCTTCGCTGCACATACTGCCATGCGCAAAGGCTAGCTGGCTGCCATCTGGCGACCACTCTAATGAGCAACGAAGCGTCGACGAATCTGTCAGACGTTCGAATCCCTCCAACCCTTTCTGGAGAGAAAGCCTGCTCTGATAAAAATCGGCGTACGCGGCCCAGCAGAAAAGACCTCGAATGTGATTAAATGATCGCACATCGGGATCGCACTTAGCGTTATCCTGTTTCAGCTCATCGCGCGCTGAAGCCAGGAGCAACTCAACACCCTCGGGCAACCAATGAATTGTCCATTCGTTATCACTTGGGCCAAAACGATAGACTTCATGGATTGTCCCGGTTTGCCGATCGATCAGACTCAGGCTGTCCTCCTGAACAAATGGTTCGAGTTGCCGGTAGCGATACAGCACTGCAAACTTTCCATCCGGCGACCAGACAGGACACGTAGCATCTTCCGGCAGATCGACGACTTTGCGCATTTCGGTCTTACCATCATTGCCGAGCGTTATTGAAAAGACCGCTTGATTCGCGCAGAACATCAAATCCGCAGCCGGAGGTGGGTCGGCTGCCTGACAACCTATGCCGACAACCAGCAAGCCTCCAAGGATGAGTCCCGCAAGAATGACTTTTGCGTTCATTGTTGTAATCCCCATTGAGCATGCTCGGCAATGATCGGATCAGAATCGCGCGCCAGTAGCTGCAACGCTTCGCGCGCTTCAACTGATCCCCAATTGCCCAACGCCACCGCGACGTTGCGCAGTAAGCCTCGCCGCTTGGTGCGCAGGATGGGCGTCCCGGCAAAGCGTCGCTTGAAGTCCTCTTCGCTCAACTGCGCTAAATCGATCAATTTTGGCGCGGCGCGATCCAGCTCAACGGGATAAAACGCTCGCTCCTGCGTCGGCGCGGCGAAGCGCGTGGGCCAGGGACACACATCCTGGCAAATGTCGCACCCGAAGATGCGATTGCCCATCAACGGACGCAGCTCGATCGGGATCGATCCCTTCAGTTCGATGGTGAGATACGAGATGCATTTTCGCGCATCGAGGACATGCGGCGCAGGGAAAGCGTGCGTCGGGCAGGCCGTGAGGCAGCGCGTACAAGTGCCGCAGCTTGGCACTCGACCCTCTCCCTTTCCGGGAGAGGGAACGTTTCTCCCTTCTCCCACAAAGGGAGAAGGGCCGGCGATGAGGGTGAGATCTGCATCCGTAATCACCACACCCAGAAACAACCACGATCCCAGGCGCGGATTGATCAGGCACGTGTTCTTGCCGATGAAGCCCAAACCTGCCGTCAAAGCCCAATCGCGCTCCAGCACCGGACCAGTATCAACGTAGACTTTGGACCTCACCCCCGACCCCTCTTCTGGC
>JAUQXC010000132.1 GCA_030834825.1 Thermoflexales bacterium | reverse complement strand
GCGGCGTGCTCACTGCACCCAGCGTTGTACTGAAGTCAATTGATGTGCCATCGACCACGAAGTTGTTGAACTGATCGGTGACCGTCGCCGTGATCGTCGCGGTGCTGCTGCCATCGGCGACCAACACGGTCGGGCTTGCCTGCACCGTCACGGTGAAGGGCGTACCGGGCATGAAGATCACCTCCGTCGCTTGAGTGGCCGAACCGCTGGTGGCCGTCACCTGCGATGTGCCAGCCAGCAGGGAAGTAAGCGTCGAGGTCGCCACACCATTCGTCGTCGTGCGCGGCGAGAGGACATCGCCCAGGCTGGCGGCAAAGGCCATACTCGTGCCATCGGCGACAAAGTTGCCGAATTGATCGGTGACGGTCGCCGTCATCGTGCTGCTATTCCCCACAGTAAGCGAGGTGGGGTTGGCAGCCAACGTCAGTGTGAAGGGCGCACCCGGCGCAAAGACGATCGCTGTCGTACCGATCCTGGAGTCAGCTGTAGCCGTAAGGTGGGCGGTACCGGGCAAGGTCGAGCTGATCGACGAAGTGGCCAAGCCATTCGTGGTGACGATGGGCGAGACCACATTGCCCAGATCGGTGGTGAGGGTGACGGCGACGCCATTCAGCAGGTTGCCAAATTGATCGGTGACGGTGACCGTGAGATGGCTGGTGCTGCCAACACTTAGCGCAGTCGGTGCTGCTGCCAGGGTGACGGTATAGGGCGCGTCCACCGCCAAAGTGATCGAAGCCGTGCCTGTCAGGACGCCGTTGCCTGCATTCAGCCAGCCGGTGCCCGGGACCGTGCCCGCCGTCCAGTCGCCCAACGCCTGACCCAAAGCGTTGGTGGAACCCAATGCCGATACGGTGCCCAGAGACGCAGGCAGTGTCAAACCGTTGAGACTTACCCCTGCTACCTGATTGCCCAATGAATCGACCACGGTGGCCGTGATCGTCGAGGTCGCGCCGCTGTTGGCGAACAAGGTTGACGGGGCAACCTGAACCGTGATGGCCTGCGGGCTGTTGCTATTGCCCACCGTCCACGTGTCAAAGGGAGAATTCCAAGCGGCAGTCGCATAGTTATTGCGACGTACACTCGTATTGAGAACTACCGTATTATCCGTATCCTGACCGCAATCAAAGCCGGCGCCACTGCCGTTGACCCAGCGACAAGCTTTGCTGAGAGCACTTGTGCCCGTATAAGGCAGCGTGATGTCGAGCTGGCCTTCCGTAGAGCCGCCCGTCAGCGTCCGATTGATCTTCCAATAGCGGCCGGTCTGCATCGCGGTGACACCGGCATTGGGATGGTTCACATCTCTGCGATCGACCGTGAGGGTGTTTAGGTTGCCGACGGTGTCCACGTTGACGGCTACCCCGGTGAGACCAAACGTCCGATTGCCAAGCGTGGCCGCGGACTGCGTTTTGCGAAGCGTGCCGTTGTTCGTCAAAGCGTTATTGACGATCGCATTGTCTGCTGTTTCAGTCTCCACCAGGACGGCACCATTACCCACGGTCAGATTATTAAATGTCGTGGTTGTGCTCAGCACTAAACCATGGGTCACATTCTCGCTGAATGCCAGGGTGGAATCCCCGGCGTTGAACGTTGCATTGTTGATCCAGTTGCCGCCGATGTTGAGCAGATGACTGCCGCTGACGACCAGCGTCGCGTTCGATCCAATTACCAGGTGATTGAAGTCTACCGTGCTCGTGATGATGGGAGCGTTCCCGCCGGCATAATTGACGATGCTGAGATTGTCCGTCGTCGTCGGCACCGCGCCGCGGCTCCAGTTGCCAGTAATGGACCAGGAGGGGCCGGCACTGCCGATCCAGACATTGAATGCATTCGAAGCGACCCAGTTGGACGTCGTCCCGGAGAGCGCAAAGTTATTCAACTCGCCGTCATTGGCGTTAGCCGTAATGTCGTACAGAGTTGTCAGGCCAGCATTGCTGCCATTAGCTGTACCATAATCCATACGGTAATAGGCCACCAGGCCCGGCTCGTCACCCGCCAGTGATTGGTTCATGTAATCCCGAACCTGGGCGGGGCTGAGAGCCACATTCCACATGCGGACTTCGTCGAGCTGTCCGGCAAAGAATTGATCGTTGGCGCCGTTATAGCGGCGTGCACCCAGGTAAGTGCCGGTCACGTTCGTCGTCGAGCTGATGGAACCAGCCGCCTCGAACACGCCGTTGATATAGAGCTGCACCGTGGCGCCTTGCTGGATGACGGCGACGTGCGTCCACACGCCTTGATCGATCGAGGCATCACTGATCACGCTTTGCCAGGCGGCCGGATTACGACCATATTCCAATTGATTCAGATTATTCAAACGGAGCTCGGCTGTTTCCGTGGAGTTGACGGAACCTAAGCTCACGATATCGCGCACGCCGGAGGCGGCGTCCCGCTTAAGCCAGGCCATCAGGGTCAGATCGGTGTTGGTATCGATCACGCTCAACGGGCTAGTGGCGGATACGAAATCATTAGCGCCGTCAAAATCGAGCGCGTTGCCGGGACCATAGAAAGCACCGGAGGTCACCCAGGTCGCGGGTCCATCGGCACCGGGAGGATCATAGAGCACGCCGTTATTGCTCACGTTCGCAGTAGCTGCAGCCGTGCCGCTGGAAAATGAGACGGTTGGATTAGCAGTATAGCCGCTACCTGCTGTGAGGAGTTGCAGCAAACGAACCGACCAGTCAAGGTTAAACGCGGCTCCCGTGCCGGTGCCGCCGCTGACACTGACGGCGTTCGCCGGAAGTATCGTATAGACGCCCGGATCGTTAATGACGGCTGCGGTTACGGCACCTGTGCCGTTGACGGTGGTTACGGTCAGCGTGGCCGCCGCCGAAAAGGTTCCGTTATTAATGGTCAACACATCATTTACGGTATAGCCGGTGCCGCCACTGGCCAATGAAGTGATTGAATTGAGCTGCATGGCTGCCACGGCCGCCGTAGCACCCGAGCCGCCACCACCCGAAATAGTCACTGTCGGAATTGAGGTATAACCGCCGCCAACGGTGACTGTGATGCTCTTGACGGTCGTCGAACGATCGGGAGCCGTGAGGCCCGCGGTCTCATTCATCGGGTAATAGCCCACCAGACCCGTTTCGCTGCCGGTCAATTCCGTGTACAGGTGGTCACGGATCTGCTCGGCCGTGCGCGTCGTATTCCAGAGACGAACTTCATCGACCTGACCGTTGAGGAAGCGCCCGCCGCCGCCCCAGCTGGCGACGCGCAGCTCCTGGTGGTATGGATCGGCACACCAGATGTCAGGATCAGACGAGCTATCGCGAATGGTAGCAGCTGCGGTGCCGGTGGCGACAGGCACGCCATCGATATACAGTGTGATCGTGCTACCCGGGCCGCTATGCGTCGCCGCCACGTGATACCATTTCTCGATCTGCAAATTTGCGACGGCATTATAAGTAGCGGGGCTACTACCACCCGTGCCAGACGCCAGTGCAGACAAGGTTCCAAAATCCAGAGAGATTTCCATGCCAGAGCTACCACAGCTGCGAGAAACGATGACCTGCTGGCCTGCCAGGCTGTGGAATTTTACCCGGGCCTCCATGGTCCTGATCGAGGTGGCGGCGTTCAAAGAAGGATCATTGCCAAAGTGGGCATATTGTTGTTGGGTATTGAAGTCAAGCGCATTACCCGCCTGTGCGTCGGCATGCGCAGGTTTCACCAGGGTCACCACGAGCACACTCAGTGCAACCGTGGTTAGCATCAACCCAGCATAAATCGACAGGCGACGGATCAAGTGATGTTTCATTTCTGTCTCGCTTTCTTCTCATTGGCAAACTTCAGCCACTTGCTCAAGAGGTTATAATATTGTTGCAATGTCCCTACTGAATTTAAATTATATCATCCGATCAGATTGAATGATCAGGTCAAGGGTTAGAATACAGTATAATTTGCCTCGGCACTTGCGTAGGTCCTATTCTGACACATTCGGTGAGAACCATGCGTCATCAATCACTACCTGAAACAGATTCCTCGTCAGCTCAAGCACCAACCGGCTCCTTTCTCGATACCACATTTTACGTCCGCTTTGCAGAGACGGATTTGATGGGCATCGTCCATCACAGCCAGTACGTGGTGTGGATGGAAGAAGGCCGATCGGATTTGATGCGTCGCAAAGGCTTCACCTTCGATCGGTGGGAGGCCGTCAACATCGGGTTTGCGGTAAGTGACGTGAAGCTGCGTTATCACGCCCCAGCGCATTACGGCGAGCGGGTCACCGTGCGCACGCGGGTCGAGTCGCTGCGCAGCCGGCAGATTGTGTTTGGGTACGAGATCGTCAATGCGGATTCGCAACAGCTGTTGGTGACAGGCACGGTGCAGCTGATCGCGGTGAACAAGCAAAATCAGGTGCGGACAATTCCGCGCGAAGTGCAGGAGTTGCTGGTCGCAGCTGATTAATGGTTGGCAGTTGGTCGGGTGAATTTTTATATTGACACCTTGCGCGCGTTTGGGCTATACTGAAATTAGCCCCCAATCTCACGCCAAGGAGACAAGCGATGACCGACAAGCCGTGGGTGAAGTTCTACGACAAAGGTGTGCCCGAATCGCTGAAGCCGTACCCCGAAATACCCCTGCATCAATTTCTGGAAGACAGCGCCGCTCAATTTCCTGAGAATGTCGCCATTCACTTCAAGCCGTCGCATCAAGGCTTTGCCAAGAGCAAACTGACCTACCGCGAACTCAACGATTTGGCCGATCGGATGGCCGCAGCTCTCGCCGCGCGAGGCGTGAAGAAAGGCGATCGAGTCGCCATCTTCATGCCCAACATTCCGCAGTTCATCATCACATTTTACGGCATCTTAAAGGCCGGCGCGGTGGTCGTCGCCAGCAATCCCACCTACACCGAACCGGAACTGGAATATCAATTGACCGACAGCGGCGCAGTGGCGATCGTGTGCATGAGCCGCTTCTATGGCACCGTGCAGAAGGTGCTGCCCAAGACCCAGATCAAAACCGTTATCGTCACGAATATCAAGGATTACATGAACCCGCTGCTGGCGCTCTTATTTGGACTGGCCAAAGAGAAGAAGGGCGGCGACCGAGTGCAGCTAACGCCGGGGCACGAGCGGTTTAAGGAAGTGCTGGCCCAATACACGGCGGCGCAACGTCCCCCGGTCACTGTGACGGCCAACGACAAGGCGCTGTTCCAATATTCAGGCGGCACAACCGGCGTCCCCAAAGCAGCCGTGGCGCTGCATCGTAACCTGGTGGCGAACACGGTGCAGATCGGTGCGTGGATCTCCAATAGCGACAGGGGCACCAATGTGATGCTGCTGGCCATTCCGCTGTTCCATGTCTATGGCATGGTGGCCGGGATGTCGGCGGCGGTGTCCATGGCCGCGGCGATGCCGCTGGTGCCGAATCCGCGCGACATCGCGTCCGTCGTCGATAATATCGACGCCTATAAGCCGACCCTGTTCCCCGGCGTGCCGCGCATGTACAATGCCATCAACAACTTTGAGGGCATCGAAAAACACGATCTCCGATCGATCCGGGCCTGCATCTCCGGCTCGGCGCCACTGCTGGTGGATATCAAGCAGAAATTCGAGGCGATCACGGGCGGCAAGCTGGTGGAGGGCTTTGGCATGTCGGAGGCACCCACGGCCTCACACTGCAATCCGATCAACGGCCTGAACAAAGCCGGCTCGATCGGGGTGCCGTTCCCCGATATGGAGTGCCGCATCGTCAGCCTGGACGACGAGGTGACGCCGCTGCCGCAGGGCGAGATCGGCGAGCTGGTGGTGCGCGGACCACAGGTGATGTACGGCTATCACAACATGCCGACCGAGACGGCGAATACGCTGCGCAAAGATCCCGCCGATCCCAACGGCGCGCCGTGGCTGTATACGGGCGACATCGCACGCATGGACGCCGACGGTTACTTCTACATTGTCGATCGCAAGAAGGAAGTGATCAAAGTGGGCGGGCTTCAGGTGTGGCCGCGTGACATCGAAGACGTGTTGAAGGCGCATCCCGCCGTGTTTAAGGTCTCCGTCGCCGGTGTTCCCGATCCGGTGCGCGGCGATGAAGTCGCCAAAGCCTGGGTGGTGCTGCAACCTGGTCATACGGCAACGGAGGATGAGCTGAAGAAGTTCTGCAAAGACAAGCTGGCGCCTCACAAGATTCCGCGCTACATCGAGTTCCGCAATGATCTGCCGGAGACGATGGTGGGCAAGGTACTGCGCCGTGAGCTGGTGGCGGAGGAGAAGGCCCGGCAGGCAGCGGCGAAGAAGAAGTAAGACATGCAGCGTGACACGTGAGACGTGCTCACCGCAGAGACGCAGAGACGCAGAGTTCCTAAGGGAAGATTGGCGTTCTCCGTGCCTCTGCGGTGAGTTTTTGTAGCTGAGCGGTGCGTGCGTAGCGAAAGGGAAGAATGCGGGTTTTGTTAGTAGCACATTTTCGAGGAGATCGATCTTGAAAACCATTGCCGCCTTCTTTGATGTGGATGGGACGCTCTTTACCGGGCACGTCTGGCGCGGAATGCTGGATTATTTCGAGAAGCACGCCGGCAAGTGGGCGGTGCGCCGTTTCTGGTACGCGCATCTGCCGGCGTACTTTCTGTTCAAGACCAAGCTGATCAACGAAGAACAATTTCGCGGACCGTGGGGGGCGCACCTGGCCTGGCTGGTGAAGGGCTGGCAGCAACCGCAGCTGCAGGGGTTGTATGATTTCATCGCGCATGAATATGTGGTGCCGCATCGGCGCGAAGACACCATCGGGCTGCTGCAGGATCACAAGGCCCAGGGGCATGTGACGGTACTGGTCTCGACGGGCTTCACCGACATGATCGCGGCGATCGGTCAAACGATCGGTGCGGAGTATGCCGTGGGCAGCGAGCTGGCCATGCACAACGGAATCGCTACCGGACGCGTCATTCCGCCGATCATCATCGGGAAACAGAAAGGGATCGCGGCGAAAGAAAAACTGGCGCAGCTGGGCTACGATGTGGATTACGCCAATTCGTTTGCCTATGCGGACAGCATCACCGACCTGGGCTTGTTCGAGATCGTGGGCAAGCCGCGCGCGGTGTATCCGGCCGCCGATCTGGCCGCCGTGGCGCAGGCCAAAGGCTGGCCGATATATGGAGCCGTGAAGGCTGTAAAGTGAGTTTCTGCCGAATCAGCCGAGATGATATGAGGGAAGTCTTATACTGCCAAGAGCGCAGAGGCCGCTGAGCGTCCAAAGAGCATTGGAAAAATCCAGGGCAAGTTTTAGGCTCTGCGTCCTCCGCGGTTAAATCCATTCGCACCACTATCAGGAGTGCCCATGACGTGATTCATCCTGCCAACCGGTGAACGACTCGATCTTGTGAGCAGCAATGTGCGGCAATGTTCACGGTCTTCAACCAGTGAACCCATCATCCTCGAAAGGAAAAGTCATGAACCGACGCAAGTTGAGCCTGTTCGTTGTACTTTCTGCAGGTCTGATCCTCGCCTTTAGCTTGCCCGCACTCTCCGATACACCTTCGGCGGCCAGCCCTAAACAAGTGGCCGCCCCGCCTGCCGAATTTGTCACCGGAAAATTGAATCTGCCCGATCCCAAACAGGCCGGCATTCGATCGCAATGGGCCATGCTGCCGGTGGAACTGCAACCTGCGGCAGATGGATCGTGGACGTGGACGCAGGCCGTGCCGATCGATAATGCGCAGGATTTCGCGCTGCTGGTGCTGTCACCCGATCGGCTGGCGTGGGACGTGCGGGTGGAAACGCCCGATCGGGTTGAGCTTAATCTCAAGGACGCCGATCGGCTGGCAGGGATCGATCACACCGTGGGTCAGTTGGGCGAAGGCGCAGCGCAGTATCCGGGCGATGTGTACACCTTTTCGGGTTATGCGCCCGGCGAGTGGACGGTGCGCGTGAGCAGCGCCACCGCGCCGGCGAGCAAAGCCGGGCCGAGCGGTTATCTGCTGCTGGCAGATCGCCAAAGCCCCTATCGGTTGTTCACCCATCTGAGCAGCTACGATCTATTGGCAGGGCGCGAAGTCGGTCTCGTCACGGCCATCTACCATGATCAAGCCGCGAGCGAAGACAGCAGCCCGTCGGCGTTACAGGATGTGAAGCTGGATCCCGAGCTGCGCGTGCATTTCCCCAATGGTGAAGAGTTCGTCACGCCGATGGCGGACGATGGGAAACATGCCGACGGTAAAGCGGGCGATGGGGTCTACGGCGGGCTGGTGAAAGTGCCCGTGGCCGGAGAGTATACGGCGCAGGTGATCGTGCGCGGCCAGACGCCCCAGGGGCAGTCTTTCCTGCGCACCAGCGAGCACGTCTTTCCGGTGATCGATGCCGGGTTGACTTTGCAGGGCGTGGCCAATGTCGAAGTGCAAGGCGCGTCCACGCTGCGCATTCCCTTGGTAGGCAAGATCGCTGGCAAGCTGCCCGGGCAGCTGCTGGTCGCCGCGGAAGTATGGGGCCGCGATGCGCAGGGCGCAGCAGTGCCGGTGGCCTGGATCAGCGGCATGGTGACACCGCAAGCTGCGGCGGATGGCAGCGTGACCTTGCCGTTGAATCTGGATGCGCATTGGATCGCTTTGGCCAAGGCGAGTGCGCCTTTTGAGCTGCGGCAGGTGCGCGTACAAGATTCTGACACGCACATTCCCATCGCGCGCCTGGAGATGACAGCCATGAAGATATCCGCGCTGCCCAAAGCTGCGCGCAGTGTTGTGAGCGGAGCGACCCAAGACATGCTGATGGGAGCGCACCCGGCTGCAACACTTACCGGAATTAAGGCCAGTCCCAGCGCGTATGTAGGCGCCTCGACCACGAGCGGAAGCAAGTTAATGTTGGTGCACGGTTATTGCTCGGGGGGCAATCCGTGGCCCACAGCGGACTTCACTAATTATGCGGTCTTCGTGGATGCCAATCAGAACCGCTCACACG
>JAUQXC010000131.1 GCA_030834825.1 Thermoflexales bacterium | reverse complement strand
CCCGACTTTTCCGACTATACTCTGGTGGCTCACCATGTGAGTGCCTCCCCGGCGTTGAATGGATTGTCTGGCGACTCCCATTTTTACCGCTGGAGAGGCTTCTTTTCAACTCGACCACGAGGGCTTACCCGTGGATTCAGGGATATACTTGAAGACGCGCAAGGAAGAATTTGGACTGTCTATCTACACGCGGGCGTGACCCTGTGGGATGGCAATACTTGGCATAAAATAGGTGAATTCGCATGCGATCAACCGCGCAGGCTCTTCGAAGACAGTTCCGGGGCGATCTGGATTGGATTCAATGGCCGCGGGACCGTCAAATATGAGAACGGTGGTCTGAAGCGTTATCCACCGCACGTGTCCGCTTTTCTTGAAACGCCAGACCATCGCCTTTTTGGCGGAAGTGGAGGAGAAGGATTGTTCCTTATATAATCGCGCAGGTGATCAATGGGAAAAGTACCCACCCGGTCAATGAGCGTGTGGTAGCCATATTTCGCAGCATACCATTGTAGTTCTATCAAGTTGAGTGACATAGTTTAGACCCACAGCGCTTGATCCTTCAACCAGATCGGGCGCTGTGCGTTATTCACTCAAAGGATAGCATCGCCTGAACAAGACTAACGGACGCTAGACCTTGCGGGTGAAATTGGACCGACTTGCGCAGTGGGAGAGTGATCGTCATTATTGGCATCCCAGATCCTGATAGGCACTTCGTCCGAGATCGATAAAGTGATTGGCCATAAAAATCGCTCGTTCCTTGACTAGGGTCGGGTTAGTGCAATTGAACGTCGCCCCCCTCTGCATCCGCCTCAGATGCGCATGTTGGGAGCTTCACCTGGAATGCAGATGATTCGAGGATTCCCTTGCTCGAAGATCAATGCCAAAGTTCATGTCACAATCTGGCATGAACCTGTGAGAGAATGTTGTCAGGTTGAAGGATAGACAGTCGGACAGGCTTGACTTTCCCCCGGCTGGAAGGTGTATAGTATGAATGTCTCTCAGAGACGGACACTCTCTCAGCGCGCACGGAGTCTTACACATGTTCAAGATCGGTGACTTCTCACGTCTTAGTCAGGTACCGACTAAGACCCTGAGATACTATGACGAAATCGGGTTGCTCAAGCCCAGCGAGGTCGATCGCTTCACCGGCTACCGCTATTACTCAGCCAGCCAGTTGTCGCGCCTCAACCGCATCCTGTTGCTGAAGGACCTGGGGCTGTCGCTCGATCAGATCGGGCGGCTGTTGGAAGATGATCTGCCCCCCGCGCAGTTGCGTGGAATGCTCAAACTGCGGCAAGCAGAGATTGAACACGCCCTCGAGGAAGAAGGAGCACGACTGGCACGCGTGGCCGCCTTGATTACTCAAATCGAACAAGAGAATGTGCGTTTGTCCAGGTATGATGTGGTGCTCAAGAAAGTTGCGCCGTTGCGAATCGCCTCGGTACGGGATGTCGTGGCCAACTATGGCGCCCAAGGCGAACTCTGGAACGAACTGGAGGCGTATCTCACCCAGCACAATATAAAGCCGGTTGCGCCCTGCCTCACCCTCGACCACAATGAGAGTTACAAAGAGCGCGATGTCGATCTGGAAGTCTGCGAACCGATCGATGCCGCCCTGCCCGCCACCAATCGTGTGCAAGTGCGCGAACTACCCGCCGTCGAACAGATGGCTTGTACCGTACATCATGGCCCCTTCAATCAGTTGAATCAAGGCTATCGGGCGTTGATGCAGTGGGCCGAGCCGAACGGTTATCGGTTCTGTGGTCCCAGTCGGGAGGTGTACCTCCAGGTTAGCACGAGTGGTGATGATTCCACCAACGTGGCTGAGATTCAAATCCCAGTTGAGCGCAGTGGGTAATAGTCCGTCATCTCAGGTCTCGCTGGCCGCAGGTTTAGGAGGCCAGCGCCCATGCTTGGGCAGGACCAAGCGCGTCGAGATGACTAGACCATCTTGTTGTGGGTTGCAACCAAGTATTGGTGAAAACCTTGCGTTACTACGACGAGATCGACCTGCTTAAACCGGTTGAGATCGATCGCTTCACCGGCTATCGCTACTACTCGGCCAGCCAACTCTCGCGCCTCAACCGGATCCTGTTGTTAAAGGATCTGGGACTATCGCTCGATCAGATCGGGCGATTGCTGGAAAGTGATCTGCCGTCCGATCAGCTGCGTGGCATGTTAAAGCTGCGGCGCACTGAGATCGAGCGCTCGATTGAGGAAGAAGAGACACGGCTGGCGCGGGTGGCGGCCCTACTCAATCAAATCGAACAGGAGAACATTGTCATGTCCAAGTATGATGTCGTGATTAAGAAAGTCGCCCCCGTGCGGATCGCTTCGATTCGTGACGTCGTCGCCAACTACGGCGCCCAGGGTGAATTGTGGGGCGAGCTGGGCGCGTATCTCGCGCAGCATAACGTCAAGCCTGTTGCACCTTGTCTGACGATCGATCACAATGAAGGCTATAAAGAACGCGATGTCGATCTGGAAGTGTGCGAAGTGATCGACGCGGCCCTGCCCGCGACCGATCGGGTGCAAGTGTATA
>JAUQXC010000130.1 GCA_030834825.1 Thermoflexales bacterium | reverse complement strand
TGCTCGTGACCAACCACCAGCCCTAACTACCAGCCCTAACTACCAGCTACTCCTCAATCACCAGCACCGTTACCATACCAAACATCCCGACGGCCGATTCGGCATGTGTCAGGATGTGGCAGTGAAAGGCCCACAGGCCGGGTTCCTGGCAATCGACCAGGACATCGTAGCGCTCGCCGGGAGCGATGTTCAGCGTGTCGGCCAGATAGGGCGCCGGCAAGTTCGCGCCATCCTTGGCAAACACCGACTGATACATGCCGTGCAGATGCATCGGATGGATCATCAGCCCTTCGTTCATGTAACGGATGCGCAGCTTCTGGCCTTTCTTAGCCGTCAACGGCTGCGTATAGGGAAAACTCTTGCCGTTGATCGTCAAACCGACGCCCGTGTCATTGAGGATCATGATGTACTCTTTGTCATAGGCCGGATCCTGGGCTTTGTTCTGCGGTTCGATAATGAAGGCTGCCAGCATGCCTTTGGTCACCTGCTCGGCAGCATCGTGGTGCGAGTGATACATGTGCGAGCCGGCATTCCTGGCGACGAACTCGTAGGTAAAGGTCTGGCCCGGTTCGATCGGCGGCTGGTTCAAATAAGTGACGCCATCCATGTTGTTGGGCGTCAACACCCCGTGCCAGTGGATGGATGTGCTGACCTTCATTTCATTCTTGACGTTGATCCGAATCTTGTCGCCCTCCGTCATGCGAATGACGGGACCTGGCACAATGCCATTGTAGGTGTAGGCATTCTTAATGACTTTGCCGACCTCTACTTCCCAATCCACATTCTGGCAAACCAGCTCAAACACTTTCGTGTCGCCATCCAGGGTGTACGGCAATTCCACCCCCCAGAACTTATCGTCCTTACCGATGTTGGCCAGGAAGGTGTCCACTCTGGCTTTGTGGGAAGCATCCATGGCCTTGTAGTCTGGCTCAGCCTGCGCCAGGGGAGCCGCTGTATCCATCTCCATGCTGTCCAGCGCGGCATCAGGCGCAGGGGTAGGTGTGGTGAGTGTGGCGCAGGCAGCCGTCAAACCGGCCCCGGCCCCAACAATGCCGGCCGTGCGCATAAATTGGCGGCGTGTGACGGTTGTCCGATCATCACGATCGTCCATGAGACTTCTCCTCCTTGAAAAAAACTCGATTTACTATGAAAGTGTAACTCAATACTAAAGGCTGTCAATAGCAAAATACTTCACAAGATAGGATTAGATGTTTAGCTGACTCGGGTTCAGCCAGGTAAGTTTGACGTGCGCTGCATCTGGCGGTAGACTTACTTTGACCTCGATTGTAAGGAGCAACGTGTGACGACCTTTAAGCAAACCCGCTGGAGCCTCACCGACTTGCTGGATGCCCCTGACGGCCCGCGCTTTAACGATTATCAATCGCAACTGACTGAACTGCTCAATGAATTTGAAGTGGCGCGTTCGATCCTCTCACCCGAAATACCGCTGCCTGAGTTTGTCCGGGTGCTGGATACATACGAAGCGATCAACATCTCACTGCGGCATCTGGTCGGTTATGCCCTGTTGTGGTTTACCGAAGACACCCAGAAACAGGCGGCCCTGATCTACAAAGCCCGCATGGATCAGCTGGCAGCCGAAGTGCAGAATCGCACGCTGTTCTTCAGCCTGTGGTTCAAGGGCCTGGAAGATGACCAGGCCGATCGGCTGATCGGGGCCAGCGGGGAACGCCGCTATTATCTGGAAGCCACACGCCATTTCAAGCCCTACACACTCAGCGAAGCTGAAGAGCAGCTCATCAATCTCAAAGATGTGAACGGCATCGATGCGCTGGTGCAGTTGTACGACATGATTACCAGCAAGTTCGAGTTCACACTGGAAGTGGACGGCGAGAAAAAGACGATGACGCGCGACGAGTTAGGCTCTTACGTCCGGCATCCTTCGCCGGACGTGCGCGCCGGAGTGTATCAGGAACTCTACCGGGTCTACGGCGATCAACGGCTGGTGCTCGCGCAGATTTACAGCAACCGCGTGCGCGACTGGCACAACGAATCGATTCAACTGCGCGGTTACCGTGACCCCATCTCGGTGCGCAATCTGGCCAATGATATTCCCGACACGGTGACCGATACCTTGTTATCCGTCACCCGGCAGAACAATCATCTCTATCAGCGCTACTTCAAGCTGAAGGCTAAATGGATTGGCATGCCCCAGCTGCGCCGCTATGACGTGTATGCCCCGTTGACGCAGGCGGAGAAGCGCTACGAATTTGGTGCGGCCGTCGAGCTGGTCTTGAACAGTTATCGTGACTTCTCGCCCACGTTGGCCGAGCATGCCAGGTGTGTGTTTGTGGAAAATCACATCGACTCGGAATTGCGGACGGGCAAGCGGGGTGGGGCGTTCTGCTACAGCCCGCTGCCGAAGATGGCGCCCTGGGTGCTGATTAACTTTGCGGGCCGTGCGCGTGACGTGGCGACGCTGGCGCACGAACTGGGCCACGCCGTGCATGCCTTGATGGCGCAGGAGCATTCGGTGTTAACGTTCCATTCGTCACTGCCGCTGGCCGAGACCGCGTCGACGTTCGGCGAGATGCTCTTGACCGATCGGTTGCTGAAAGACGAAGACGACGCGGCTGTGCGGCGCGATCTGCTGGCGGACAAGATCGACGATACCTATGCCACGATCCAGCGCCAGGCGTACTTCACCATTTTCGAGCGTGACGCGCATCGGCTGGTCATGGAAAACAAATCGGCCGATGAGATTGCGGCGCATTATCTGACCAATTTGCAGGAGCAATTTGGCGACGCTCTGGATATTGGCGACGAATTTAAGTGGGAATGGATTTCGATTCCACATTTCTACCATGTGCCGTTTTATACCTACGCGTACAGCTTTGGCCAGCTGTTTGCACTGGCTTTATATCAGAGATATCGCGCCGAGGGCAAGTCCTTCGAGCCGAAGTACCTGAAGATTCTGGCCAGCGGCGGGGCGGAAGAACCCGCCAAGATTCTCGCGAGCGTCGGTATCGATATGGCTTCCCCGGCCTTCTGGCAAGGCGGTTTCGATTTCATCGCCGGTCTGGTGGATGATCTGGAAGCCTTGGAACACACGAAATGACCGATATCATTTATCACCTGGTGCCGGTTGACGACTGGGGCGCACAGCCTGCCGATCGACCTTACACGCCCGCCGATTATGAGCGCGACGGATTTATTCACTGCACGCGCGGCGCGGAGCAGCTCGCGATCGTGGCAAACCGTTATTATCGAAATGATCGGCGCGAGTGGTTGATCTTAATCATCAATGAAAACGCCGTTTCCTCTGAAATCAAATATGAGCCTGGCGCAGATGGTGTGTTGTATCCACACATCTATGGCGTATTAAACCGTGAGGCTGTGATCGAAGTGCGTGCGCTGCCCCGTGATGCGGATGGAACCTTTCGATCGTTAGAGCGCAGCTGATCGATCGGGATGGGTACACACCCCGCCTCTTTTTTTGAGTTTTGTTGGAACATCCCCCGGTTTTTTTAAGGTGAGGCAGAGCACGAAGATAGTACTTTGGATCATTGTCTCTCGGCGTATCATGTGTTATCACTAGGTTACCTCGCGTAGGGGG
>JAUQXC010000008.1 GCA_030834825.1 Thermoflexales bacterium | reverse complement strand
GATGTCACCCTCAACGGCAACATCGCCGGCCTGGACGGCGGCGGGTTGTTCAATAGCTTTGGCCAGGCGACGCTGACCAACATCACGTTCAGCGGCAACTCAACCAGCTCGGGTGATGGCGGCGGGTTGCTTAACTATGGCACGCTAACGCTGACGCATGGTACTTTCAACGGAAACTCGAGTGCCAATGATGGCGGCGGGTTGTTCAATAGCTTTGGCCAGGCGACGCTGACCAACACCACCCTCAGTGGCAACTCGGCGAACAATCATGGCGGCGGGCTGTACAACTTCGGCACCATGAGTCTGACTCACGTCACCCTCGATGGCAATACCGCCGGCGTCAGCGGCGGCGGTATTCATCACGTGTTGGGTAACATGTCGGTCCGAGCTTCGATTGTGGCCAATAGCTCTTCGGGCGGGAATTGCGCCGGTACTCTGACCAACACTGGATTTAATCTCTCCAGCGACGCCTCCTGCGGCGGTTTCAACCAGGTTGCCAATGTGATGCTTGGTCCGCTGGCCAACAACGGTGGGACGACGCTGACGCACCTGCTACAGCCCGGCAGCCCGGCGATTGATTTTGTTGCGGTTGGCTGCCCACCGCCTGCCACCGATCAGCGGGGTGCCAGCCGGCCAGTGGATGGAGACGGCGTCGGCGGCGCGGCTTGCGACGTAGGGGCGGTGGAGTATGGGGTGGTTATATCGACGGTTTATCTGCCGCTGCTGATAAAGTAGCGGCAGCCATGAAATGTACTTTGTTATCCAGGGGAGGATACTTACATGCTGCGTTTTCATCGTGGGTTGTCTGTACTGATCGTTGTTGCACTGCTGGTGGCCGTGTTTGGGGAAGCACTGCCTGTTAACGCTACTTTGGCACTGCGAAGCGTCCCGCCGGGCCTGCCGGCAGCCGCTCCACTTGCACCGTATTCGAGCCGCGGCGACACGTTGGATGAGACGGTTGTCATGACGTCCACGCTGGACGCCCCAACCGCCTCAGGTCCGTCGATGTATCTCAACGGGACGAACTATGTGTCGATCCCGAATGCTTCGCTACCCGCTATTGGCAGCGGTGACTTCACGCTTGAAGCGTGGATTTATCCCGCGACGGTCACCGATTTCCGCGCCGTGTTCGGCAAGTATTACTCCATCGGCTACTGGTTCGGCGTGTACAACGGCAAGCTGCGCTTCTATCGGGGCAGCGGAACGTTTGTCGAAAGTGCGGCGGCGATACCGACCAATCGCTGGACGCACATCGCCGTCAATTCCTATTTCGATCCAGGAGAGAACGCCTATCTCGCCGAGTTCTACATCAATGGCAATCGCGAAGGCGTCTATTTGCATTCGGGCGCCGCCGCCGTTAGCGGCACGTCTGACCTGCATATTGGCAACGATCTCAACCGGGAATACTTCGTCGGTGATATTGCCGAGGCCCGCCTCTGGTCTGGTTCGAGCGGCAGGGGAAGTATGCATCATGCGATCAATGAAAAGCGCCCCGGCTTGATCGCGAACTGGCACTTAACGGGCGATTTCAAAGATGCGATCAACGGGATCGACGGCACACCCGTCGGATCGCCGGCCTTTGTCGGTTTCCCCTCACCCGCGCAGCCGGATGTCTCCCAACCCGATCGGTTCTTCAACACCCTGCCGCAAGCCACGTACGCCGCAGGCACGGCCTTCGTGCCGAGGCTGAATCGCGCCATTCTGGCCGGCGGTTATCGCGCGGGTGTGCCGAGCACGGCGATCACGTCCGTCGATGCGGGTTCGGGCGCGGCAACGAACATCGGCAATTTGCCTGCCGCCCGCGCCTATTCGACGGCCGCCTATGCTGCCTCGAACGACACGGTCTATGTTTTTGGTGGCAGCGATCAACTTACTACCGCTAACTCGTTTGATTCGATTTACGCGATCAATCCTGACACCGGCGCGGCCCGCACCGTCGCGGCGACGTTACCGGCTGGTCGCAATAATGCCGCCGCGGTGTATGTTGAACATCTCAACCAGATCGTGATCCTCGGCGGTTGGTATTACGCTGCGGCAGTAGAGCAGTACGCGAACACAATCTATGTGTTTGATGTAGCTTCTGAAACGATCAGCACTGCACCCTTCACGCTCCTGCAACCCGGCTTTGGTTTGGCAGCGGCGTATTCGCCGTTGACGCAGCAGATTTACTTCTTCGGCGGCTCGCCGGATGGTGGCGCGACTTTCGACGACAAAGCCTATGCGCTCACGCTGAACGCGAATAACTCTGGCTCCATCACGACGTTAACGGCGAAACTGCCCCAGGCCGATCGGGGCGGCGTGGCCGTGGAAGATCCGATCACGCATCTGATCTATATCATCAACGGTGAGAAGAATAGCAACGTCAGCGCCTTCGATCCGACTTCGTTGGAACTGTGGCGCACGCCGATCGAATTGCCGCGCAACGACGCGGGCACGTTGTTGATTCGCCCCTATTCCAGCGTGATCTACAGCGCGCGCCAACGGCATGCGCTGGTGATCGGCGGCGGCTTCTGGAACCAGGCCGGCGATAGCAACGTGTGGCGCATTCCGCTGGGCAACGGGCCGAGTGTGCCGATCGGGCATTGGGACTTCATCAACTCGCAGCTCGGCAATCTCGATTATATGAGCAGCGTGTACTGGCGGGTGGCGCTGGGCCGCAAAAACGGCGCGCTCAAGTATTTTGATGCAGATGGGGCCGCTCGTTCCCCGGGTCCCTACACTGCAACGGGCCTGGGTGGCCTGACGGTCGATCCGACTGACGGCACCACGTGGTTCACGACCTGGAACGGCAATACGGTCAGCGTCAGGCGCGACACGGGCAGCACAGTCGAGACCCGCTTCACTGAGACACGCGCTGTCCCGATTGTGGCGGATGCACCCGACGCTGTGGTCCCGTACAACTATCGCACGCCGTTCTTTGGCAGCGGTCTCAATTTGAAGTGGCAGAACGTCAGTGATTACTCGAACGGGACGTGGCATAGCAGCTTTGTGGCGCCCAATACCAATGTCTGGCAATGGACGCATATCCCGGCGATCGCGCACCGCAACTTCAGCGAAGCCTGGGCCATCGTCGAGCCGTGGTACTACTCGATCAGTCGGCCGGAATCACCCGCTGCGCCAAATGCCGGACCGGTCCCGACCAGACCGCAGCTCGGACGGGTGTATTACGAATACTACGGCACCAACTCCGCGGAGAATCTGTATGGCTTTCCGTGCGGCACGAGCCTGTGGGCGAAAGACCTGGTGTTCGGCCTCAACGGCGATTGGTGGATCGGCGGCGATGGCGGCGTGTGCCGCTATTCGAGCCTGTATCCACCCACCAGTTCTTCCGGCAATCTCTTCGCGCCCACGATCGGCACGAACGTAAAGAAGTTGTCGGTCGATGGTGATGGCCGCATCTGGGCGGCGGTAATGCCGGATGCGGCCGGTAACAGCGGCGGCCTCAGTGCGTATGAGGTGCTTGGCCCGGCCAATACCTTGGGCACCGTGCGCACGCAAGATTGGAACTGGCTCACTGCGCCGATCGGCACGCTGACCTCGCTGGCCAATGGTTACGACAGCGGCATCCGCGCCATTACGGCCAACGGCGAGCGCGTATGGATGGCGCTCAACACCGATCCCAGCAACGGCCCGCTGGCGATGTATTCGCCGCGTTGGCAGCAATTGACCGCCTCGAACGAAGGCTCGCTGTCGGGCGTGCGAAAAGTCTTCCTGGCGCGCGGTCGAGCCTTCCTGGCGACCAACAACGACCGATTGGTGACGTTGCAGCCCGACGGGATCACGTGGGACGATCGGGCGTTGGCGGGCGTAAAGGCCGTGACTTCCGATCAAAAAGGCCGAATATGGATCGGCGCGAGCGATGGCGTGCGACGCTGGACGTCGACGGGGTGGGACATGATCGAAGGCGCGCTCGGCACGCCGCCGACCGGCCCGATCAATGCGATCGCGGAAGACTCCCGGGGCCGAATATGGATCGGCGGCGAGAACGGCCTCACGCTGTTCGATCGAGAACGCTGGGTCACGACGATCGTGCCGCCAACTGGATCAACCTCCGTCACAGCCGTGATGGTCGATCGCGACGACAACGTGTGGGTCGGCACACCGCAAGGTCTGGCAAAGTTGAACACGACCGATCAAGCGTGGACGAAGTACACCACGGCCGATAATCTCTTTACTAACAATATCTTCGACATCGTCGCGTTAGGCGATGGCAAGATCGCAGTGAGCACCAGTGGTACGGGCGGCGGCCTCAGCCTGTACGATGGCACCACCTTCACGAAGCAAACGTATCCGCCCGGTGCAGACCAACCGTTGACGGCGGACAACATCGGACGTCTGTGGGCGGGCGCGATCAATCGTGAGCCGACCGGTTATTACGGGCGTTTCTGGACCAACAGCGGCCTGATCAACTCGACCGTGATCGATAACGCCAGCGATGGATCGAACCTGGTGTGGTTCACGCATCCCGATGGTGGCGTCAGCATTCGCAGTTCGTTCCTGCCGCCGCTGGCCGAAGTGCAGCCGCAGATCAATCCCAACAACGGCATCGTGCCCAATCGGGGCAGCGAGAACGATGTGGTCTACATCAACGGCTCGGGCTTCGGCAACAATCCTTCGGAAGTCAGCGTCACGGTCGGCGGCGCGCCGGTCGATATTGAGACGGTCAGTGACTTGCAGATCAAAGCCCGGTTGCGCGGCGACAATCTGACGGGCGATGTGACGGTGCGGCGCGGCAAACGCAGCGTCACACTGGGTGGCGGCGCTACGCCGCCCTTCTGCGCCGTGCCGCGCATCACGGGCGTCACGCCTACAGGCGGCAACGTCGGCGTGGAGATCAAGATCACCGGCACCAACTTCGATCCGAATGCGACGGTGCAGCTGGGCGGTGGCGCAGTGCAGCCGTTGGGCGTGCGTGGCGCAGGCACGGCGCATGTCTGGATCAACTACGGGGACACCTCGGGTGCGATCGTCGTCAACAACACATGCGTCAATACTTCGGTCTCACCTGCCGCTACGTTCCGCAAGATCAATGTGAGTATCAATCGGGTGCAGTTGAATCAGGGCTACATCGGCATGGGCTACTACGCGGGCAATGCCACGCTGGCCTCGGCGTGGATCAGCGTCGATCAAGCGCCGCGTGCGACGGACGTGGTGAAGATCGACACCGCGCATCTGCAATTCGGTCCGCCGGCCGGCTTCATCAAGGATGTGTATCAACCGATTGGGACGCCGGGTGCGTACTCGGTGGGTGCGCCGAACCCGGCAGTCTACGCCGACATCGCCAATGCGATCAATGTGCCGAACATCAGTTACCACGGCAGTGGCCCGACAAATGTACGTTTTGAGTTAACGACGGCGGGTCGCACGGTGGCCTCCTCCGATCAAGCGGTGACGTTTGAGCCGACGACTTCGCCGCGCGTACTGCTGGTGCCGATCATGCCCGACGGCTACACGGCGCAGCAGTTGAATCAGATGAAATCGACGGTCGATGCGAATCTCGCCGACTATCGCTATCGCATCTATCCGGGCGGCCTGCAACCGTTTTGGGCCGATGAAGTGATCGTGCGGAGTCAGGTCACCTCGAATCCGTTGATCAACATCGGCGATGGTGGCGAACAGGCGAATGCGGGCGGCTACTTCGAGGGTATTCGCCAGCGTTACAACGCCACGCATTATCCAAGAGTGCCGTTGTCCTTCGGTGTGATCTTCACGGGAGTGATCACCGGTAGCGCAGCGGGCCTGGGTGTGCTCGGCACCACCTCGACGTGGCAGGCGCACACTGATTGCGAGGACTCGCTCCTCAGCGACGTGAAAGGTTTCTTCGGTTTCGACAGCGGCTGCGGGCCGGAGTTTCCGCAGTATCTAGGCTGGGCGCAGGGCGACGCGAATGCGAGCCGTTTCTTCGCGCACGAGTTGAGTCACATGTTAGGACTCGTGCCGGATGGCGCAGTGAACGTCACCAACTACGTCACGGTACAGGGCGGCGGTAATCACTCCGGCGCGAGCGAGTTGATCACGACGACCGTGAGCGGACAGGTCATGCCTGCGGCCTGCGGCGACAACGGCGCATCGTTCAGCGCTGCCCGATCGTTCTATCAGCAACCCGGCATCAGTGAGCCGGTGGTCAATCCGATTAGCGGAGTGCAGATCAAGAATCAACTCAGCAACAACAATGCCGGCACCGGCCGGGCCAAAGCCCTGCTGAGTTACGCCTGTGCGCGGACCGGCATCAATACGTTCCTCGAGCCGCCCGACTTCAACTTCTTGCGCGCGGCGCGATATTCATCGCTACGCCCGGTGTTTGATCCGGCGTTGCGAAGCGCGGCACTTGTGGCTGCGCGACCGACAGTGGCTGAACCCGAACGTCTGCACATCTCTGGCGTGATCACACCGAGCGTGAGCGGCGACACGGGCGCGATTCGACACGTGGAAGTGAAAGACAACACGGTGAAGACCAGCGCCGATTTCCTCAGCGGCTATCAACTGGTGGAATACGATGCGGCTAATCAAGAGTTATTGCGCTGGGGTATCAGTCCCATGTTTGCGGAGATTCCCAACAATCACGAGACGCTAGCGCCGACGCACGAAGATCATGGTGCTGCCGGTTTCTTCTCGGCGAACCTTCCTAAGATGACCGGCGTGGCGCGGATCGATCTGATCACCGGCACCCTCGTGCTCGCTAGTTTTAGCGCGGGCACGCAGGCCCCGATCGTTTCGATCTCCAGCCCGGCGGGCGGTGAAGACTTCACGAGCGGGACGGTGCCCATCGGGTGGACGGCGACCGATGCGGATAACGATGCGCTGCAAGTGGCGATCGAATTCAGCAAGGACGATGGCCTATCGTGGTCGCAGATCGGCAGCGCCACGGCCAGCGGTACACTCGACGTTCCGATCGAACAACTGGCGGGCAGCACCAATGCGCGCATCCGCGTCTGGGCCAGCGACGGGTTCCTCAGCGGCACGGTGACGAGCAATGCCTTCAGCGTCGCTGCGCAAGCGCCGTCGCCGTTCATCATCACCCCGCTCGCTGGTGCCACGTATCTAGAAGGCGAGGCGGTGCCTTTGCTCGGGCGCGCATTCGATCAACAGGATGGCGTGTTGACCGACACGTTCTCGATCGCGTGGTTCAGCGATCGGGATGGTGCGCTGGGGCGGGGTGAGGAGCAAAGCGTGATGCTGAGCGCAGGTGTGCACATCATCACATTGGATGCGACGAACAGCGCGGCACTCACGGCCTCTACGCAGATTGTGCTGGAAATCAAGCCCGATTACGACGCCGACGGTTTCGCCGATGATGCCGAAGCCGGCCTGGGGTTGAATCCGTTGGTGCAGACCGATGCCTACTCGGATGTCGATGAAGACGGTGTCACCTTCATCGCCGAGATGAATCGTAACACCGATCCGAGCAATCCCGATTCCGATGGCGATGGCCGCACCGACGGGCAGGAAGTGGTCGACGGCAGCGATCCCGCCACGATCGATCCGGCGCGCCCCAACGTGTTGAGCGTATGGCCGCTGTCCATGACGTTTGAAATCGATCTGTCTGCGCCGGGTCAACTGCCGCAAGCCACACTGGAAGCGATCAGCACTCAGCCCGTCAACGCAACGTTCTCCACTTCAACGCCGTGGATCGATCTGAATTCGGCGGGTGGCGAAACGCCGGCGCTCACGACGGTAGTGATCAACCCGATCGGGTTGGTGGAAGGCCCGCAGGTGGGTTCCATTACGGTGGATTCTGATCTCGGTTCTGTCGTTGTCCCAATCACAGTCACTGCGACTAACAAAGCCGATTTCTGTGATGCCAATCGCGACGGCGAAACGAATCAGGCCGACATCGCTGCTGTGCAGTCACGAATCGGCGCCATCATCGGCGATGCGAACTACGCGATACAGTACGATGTCGATCGCGATGGCGACATCGACGCGCAGGATGTCTCACTCATCGGCGTGTGTGTGATGGGGTCGAGTGGAGGCCATACGGTGTACTTGCCGTTGGTGCGGCGCTAATCAATTGAGTAGACGCGCTCCCCCTTCGTCGTAACTTGAAAGCGCCGGATGATATCCGGCGCTTTCAACTCAGGTGCATTTTGTGCTGCACGCCGGAAGATCTATCGAATACTCATCTTCCTTAATCAACTACAAGGACAAGTGAATGCTGAAAAACATCTTCTATTCCAGAATATGCATGGCCGTGGCGCTACTGATGTTAACCCTGCTACTGGTCCCCCGCACATTGGCATCGCCATCAGTCGTCACCTTTACTGTCGACAGCGTTCTGGACCAGATCGACGATGACATTAGCGACGGGGTCTGTCATAGCGCTGCCAACCAGTGCACCCTGCGCGCAGCGATCATGCAAGCAAATGTGATTCCAGGCCCGGGCGTGACGATCATTCTGCCGTCCGGCACTTATACGCTGACTCGTCCGCCGGCGGGCGCCAATGGCGCTGATAACGGTGACCTGAACCTGGCGTCGCCGGCCAGCGGTAACCCTGTCATCAGCATCGTCGGCGCGGGCGCGGCCTCCACCCTCATCGACGCGAACAAGATCGATCGAGTCCTGTCTGTGGGCCTATCGAGAAGGGCCACCATCAGCGGTGTCACGATCCGCAACGGTTTTCGCCAGGGCGCGCAAGGTGGCGGCGTTTCCAATAGCGGCCTATTGACGATTACGGACTGCGTGATTGAGGGCAACCAAACCGACACCGCCGGAGGTGGAATCTATAGCCCAGGCACGCTGAACATCACACGCAGCACCCTTCGAGCGAATGTCGCGTATTTGGGAGGTGGCTTACATCTGCGCGGCGATACTACAATTCGCGATAGCAGCTTCTACGGCAATGCGGCTGGTTCTGGGGGAGGAATTGCGGTCAGCGCCTTCAATGCCGACCCGCACTTGTACATCGTCAACAGCACGATCAGTCAGAACTATGCCAATACCGATGGTGGTGGAATCGATAGCGAGGGCAGTGCCTTTCTGTACAACACCTCCGTCATCAATAACGACGCAGACCACGATCGGGATCAGATTGGCGGCATTGGCGGAGGCGTATACGTCAATCCCGGTTCCCGCTTCGTCGTGGTCAACACGCTGATCGCCGGCAATACCATCCTGGATGCTCCGATCTATGATGATTGCCATGGGACGTTGGAAGTCTACGGCTGGAACCTACTGGGCGACGAAACGGGCTGCACCTACAGTGGAAATGGAACTGCCAGCCGGGGGTTCATTGCGCTCAACACGATCGGCCCTCTGCAAGACAATGGCGGGCCGACCTGGACGCAGGCGCTCCTGCCAGGCAGCGCGGCGATCGATACCACACTCGATGTCCTCGGCTGCGTGACTGAGACGGGAGCACTGCTAACCACCGACCAGCGCGGCGCACCGCGGCCAGCAGGCACGCGCTGTGATGTCGGCGCGTTCGAGTTCCGTCCGCTACGCTATCTCTACCTGCCGCTCGTGCTGCGCTAGGCGGCGGGACAGGCGTGGATCATTGCTCCATTCCATAAGTCTCAGGAGGTGCCAGCTCACCCAGGAGGATCGCGCGATGAACCAGGCTGGGGTTGAGGCAATTGGAAGTACTGAACGGTCAGGCGCCGGCGCAGTTGATTAGGCGTAGCAAGAGGGAGTAAAACACATGAGTCAGGATACATCAACTTTCATTCTAGGCGCGGTCATTTTTGTCGTCTTGATCCCCGTCATCTACGTCGTAGCACGGGTTATTACAATGATCGGAGATGCAGGGAGCGCCCACCTGCTTGCACCTCTGGCACCCGCCATTGGCGGCACGGTCGACCGGAACCAACCCTGCATCAGGGGCCGCTATCAAGGGCGTGATGTGCGCGTTTCCTTTACGCCCGGCCAGAGCGTCGGATCGGGCGACAGCGCCACCGCGATCAACGCCTTCTACGTCGAGGTGTTAGACCTGCCGGGTCGACAGGATTGGCGCATTAAATTCCATCTATCCGGGCTCCTCGGTCAAGGCCCGAAACAGTTAACCATCGAGGTGCAGGATAAGGCCCTGGGCGAGCGTCTGGAACAATCGGAGGTGCTCTCCGCGGTAGCCGCCGTGAGCACGCCGACGCAACCCTACGTAACAGTCGCCTATGAGGCGCGGCAAAAGACGCTCACCTACACTGATGACATGACGCCGCGTCAGATACCATCACGCGCACAATTCACGGCGCAACTTGAGTTGGTCGCACGTCTGGCGGAAGTCAACGATCGGGTGAATCCTTGATCGATCGCATCCGCACAACCTCTCTTTTTCCGGCTGATTTTGGAGAGGCCAGGCTAAAACGAAAATCATTGCCGCAGCGGGGGCAAGTGTCGCCCAGCCATCGTCAAAGCCGTCAAGGGAGATCATTCACATGAAACGCAATCTGCTCATTAGTTTGTTGGCAAGCGTCATTTCAATCGCTGCCATTGTCGGGCTACTCAGCATGCCGCATGCTGTGCAAGCCGCTGTCTGCACCTGGACAGGCGCGACCGATTCGGACTGGGCCACCGCCAGCAACTGGACGGGGTGTAGCGGCGTCACGCCCACCCTCATCGACTCGATCGTGATCAACAACACGGCCAATCAGCCGATCATCTACAGCGGGACAACCCCAAGCACCCTGTACGCGTTAACGCTCGACAGCGGCGCCAGCCTGCGGGTGAGCGGCACGATCACTTTCGGCGGCGGCACGATCGCCGGGTTGATCAACGTGCAGCCCGGCGGGCTGGTGCACATCAAAGGTTACGCGATCCTCAGCGGCACGTTGGTCGTGCAGAGCGGCGGCAACGCCCACATCGAGGGCCAGAGCACCGCCGAGACGACCCTGACCAGCAGCGGTGTCTTGACGGGCGCAGGCGATCTGTTGATCACGAATGCCAACCTTGGATACTATTATGGACTGGCTGTTTATGGCCAATATGGACTTACGGGTCTATTGACCTTGGATAATGGCACTGCCAGCTTCTACATCCCTACCCTGCTGCCGCGTGTGATACTCACTAACACGTATGGCAGTTTGTCAGGAGGCGGCGGCATTGTGACCGTGACACAGGCGATGACGTGGGGCGGCGGACCGGCGGGACACTTGGCAATTGCGCCCGGCGCTACCCTGCGTGTCGATGCACCAAGCGGGAACACGCTATATGGGTACCTGACCAACTATGGCACGATCAATTGGCTCCAGGGATGGCTCGCCAACGGTAACGTTGTCAACCAACCTGGCGGAGTGTTCAACTCGCAAGCGAACGGTTTGTTCGGCAACTCGTTCGACAACTACGGCACGTTCAACGTCTTGAGTGGCACGCTGCTGGCTGGCTCGCTCTATCAA
>JAUQXC010000129.1 GCA_030834825.1 Thermoflexales bacterium | reverse complement strand
ACTTATTTGGTTCTTCCGGCTTCAGCGGGAATTGCTCCCGGTCCGCTCTGCGTGGTTACATCCGCCGTTTCAGCCACTGGATGTGACCATCCAGCGGGAGCCACGCGACAATAATCCCGTCCAACCCGGAAGAGCCACTTGTTTGTAAGCGGTTTCTGTCGGGGCGAGAGGACACTGCCCCGTGGGGTTTGAACCTCCGACTTTCATCTGGAATAAAAACACCGCTCACAAGGTGGACCTGTGAGCGGTGTTTTCTGTCGGGGCGAGAGGATTTGAACCTCCGACCCCTACAACCCCATTGTAGTGCGCTAGCCGGACTGCGCTACGCCCCGATCAGTGCCGAGATTATAACAGAGCGCCCAGAGTTTGACAAGCATTTTCCTCCCCCTTTCTTGAGGGGGTGGGCGGGGGTGAGGCCCTGTCAGGCAACTGGTATAATCGCCTCATGTCCGATGAGTCGTCTCCTTCAGATTATGCGCCCTTCATCGCGCTGGCGGTGGTGCTGGCCTTGTTCGTATTGGCGTTGGTCGGCCTGCTGGTCACCGGGCTGATTAGCTTCGTGTTCACGCAGGCGGCGCCCATCCCTATCACTATGCCGATCGGAACGAAGCCTGCCCCCAGGATCAATCACCTCGCCGTTATCGACGATGAACAGCTCTACACGATCGATCCCGCCGGCGCCAAGCGGATCGATCTAGCGCACACAGGCCGCGTGCCGACCGCAGCCGTCATCTGGTCGCGGGATGGGCAGCGCCTGATCTTTGTGGAAACTGAGCTCAATCAGAGCCGCGTCAACAGCGCCCTCCTCGACGGGCAGGACACCCGCGTGCTTTATGAAGCCGAGCAGGTGCGCGAGCCTTTCTATTTATATGGCTCGCCGGATGATCGTCACGTCGCCTTCCTGGTGTCCGATGCGGCGGCGGGCATGCAGCTGCACATTGCCGACACCGATCGAGCCCGCGCGGCCCGCGTCGCTGTAGCAGGACAACCCAACTACACTTCGTGGTCGCCGGACAGTCAAACCCTGCTCGTCCACATCGGCGGCGCCGGCGCTGAGGCCTTTGTGGGAACGTATGCCTTGAATGCCTCGCAGCCCGTCAAGATCGAAACGCGGCCCGCCCCCTTTCAAGCGCCAGTCTGGTCGCCGGACGGCGCGCCGGGCGGCGCAGCGCAGTGGTTGTACGCGCGTCAATCCGACCCACAGAGCGAACTGGTGATCGGCGATGGTCACACCAGCCACACCCTGGCCCAGTTCGAGGGAGGCATCGCGTTTGGCTGGTCGCCTACGGGACAACACGTGGCCTACGCCCTCAATACACCGGATAGTTTTTTGTACGAGGGCCTGACCGTGATCGATGTGGCGACGTCAGCCCCACGGGTCTATTTCACAGGAGACGTACTGGCTTTCTTCTGGTCGCCCGACGGCCAACAGCTGGCCTATCTCACCGGTACCCTTGTCGAGCCGGCGCCGATCGGTCGAACGGGCGGCCTGGCGGCGCCGCTGCGAGCGCACCCTGAGCGAAGTGAGGCGGAGTCGAAGGGCGCGAAGCAATCTCATATCCAGCCACCAGAGATTGCCGCGTCGCATGCCGCCCTCCTCGCAATGACCCAACAGCGCACGTTGCAGATCACCTGGCACGTCATCGATCTGGAACACGATCGCACGATCGATCTCAACACTTTTGAGCCGACCGAATCGTTCCTTTACCTGGTGCAATACTTCGATCAGTTCGCGCAGTCGGTGGCGGTCTGGTCGCCGGACAGCCGATCGTTGGTCTACACCGGCCAGCCTTTGATCGGCGAGCGCGGCGTCTACGTGATCGACCGGGATGATCCCACGGCCACACCACGTTTCATCGGGCCGGGTGACTTTGCCATCTGGTCGTGGCACTAAACTCATGGCTACTCGATCTCGCTACAATCGTAGAAAAACGTACGGCTGGCAGATATTGGGCGTCTGCGCCGTCGTCGCCTACGTCATCGTCCAATTCGTCATCTTTCAGGTTTCCCTGTCCCGGCTGCCCGCCAGCTGGACGATCGGCGATCAGGCCTTCCCCAATCAAACGATCGACGAGGCCATCACGCAGCTGGAAAGCGATCTCCAGCAACCAATTACGCTGCAGTACCTCACGGCCACGATCCCGCTCGAGCCGGCGGCGCTCGATTTCACCTTCGATATCACAGAGACCCAACGCCTGGCGCAGGACGCGCGCATGCGCAGCTCATCACTCACCGATTTCCTGCGGCATCTGATCTTGCAACCCCCTGCCACACGCGACATTCCCATCGTCGCCAGCTACTCCGCCGAGAAAGCGCGCGCCTTTCTGGCCGAGACCGCCGCGCGCCTCGATGTACCGCCGCGCTCGCCTGCGCCGCAGAGCGATCTGCTGACCTGGGCGCCTGGCCAGCCCGGGCACTTGCTCAACATCGTCGATTCGATGCCGCCGCTGGAAGACGCTTTGAAGTCGGCTCAAAAACGCACGGCCAGTCTTGTCGTGGAAGATCGCGCTGCGCTGCCGCCCACCCTCGATCAGTTGCAACAGTTGCTGCAAACGCGTCTGACAACATTTGCAGGGACGGCCAGCGTCTTTGTGAAGGACTTGCAGACCGGCGAGGAACTCCACATCAATTCCGAGGTGCCCTTCTCCGGCGGCGGCGTGATGAAGCTGCCCATCGTCGCCGAGATTTATCGGAAATATGATCTGCCGCTGGACCTTACGACCACGCAGCGCTTGACCGCTGCGCTCACCGCCGAGTTGAGCAATCTGCCAGCCAATCAGCTGCTCAATCAAATCGGCGAAGGCAACACCTTCGCAGGCGCCGATACCACCACCGCTTCACTGGCCCATCTGGGTCTGCGTAATTCCTATCTGGCGCAGCCGTACGATCAACCGCTCACCGCGACGGTGGGGCTTAGTACACCGGCCAATGCCAATTCAACCATCGACACCAACGCCAGTCCGGCCATTCAAACCACGGCCAGCGACATGGGCCTATTGTGGGAGATGATCGATCAATGCAGCAAGAGTGGCGGGGCGCTGCTGGTGGTGTATCCCAATCAATTCAGCCCGATCGAATGCCGCCAGATGATCGACCTGCTGCAAGCCCATGCCCCCACCGACATTCCCACGTTGCTCAACAGTGAGCTACCGGCGCAGGCGCAGATCGCGCATCGACCCGGCGGCAACTTCGACACGCGCGGCGATGCCGCCTTGGTGCACAGCCCCGGCGGCAGTTACATTCTCGTCGTCTTCCTCAACACCGCCGCGCAGAACTTTGATTGGACCTTAGCGAATTCCATCATGACCGATCTATCGAAGGCCACCTACAACTACTTTAATAGCCGCTAGCCGTTGGGCGTTGGCAGTTGGCAGTTGGCAAACAAAAACGATCGGAAGTACATCACCCGATCGATTTTAGTTTCATCCCTCCGCCCTCCGCCCTCAGCCTTTATCCTTTACTCGTTTCAGCACCACCAGTGTAAAATCATCAAAGGGCGGCTCGTTGCCCACAAACTCATCCACGGCGGCTTCAATCGCCGCGACGACCTCTTCAGCCGAGCCGGCCGCGTGCGCCTGTACCACAGCCTCTAAACGCTCTACGCCAAATTCTTCGCCCTCGACATTCAAAGCTTCGGTCACGCCATCGGTATACAAGGCCAGCACATCGCCGGGTTCGATCTGAATCGAATGCTCGGATAGCGGCGTATCCGGGATCACGCCGAGCGCCATGCCGTGCTGGTGCAGGCGCTGTACCGTACCCGATCGGACATTCAGCCACAAGGGTGGATTGTGCCCCGCGTTGGCGTAGGTGAAACTGCCCGAGCGCGGATGCAGCACGCCATAGAAGACCGTGACAAATAAGTCCGAGCGGGCATCGGAGATGATCAACGTATTGGTGCGGCGCAGCGCATCAGATGGCGTGCGCCCGCTCATGGAAGTGGCGCGCACCAGGGTGCGGCTTAAGGCCATGAACAGGGCGGCCGGCACGCCCTTATCCGCCACATCGGCAATGGCAATCCCCACATTGCCGTTGGCCAACAGCATGAAATCATAGAAGTCACCGCCCACACGCCGCGCCGAGCGCCACGCTGCGGCCAGCTCATAGCCTGGCACTTCCGGACAGCACTCCGGCAAGAAGCTCTTTTGAATCTCGCGCGCCAAATCAAGCTCGTGCTCCAGCACCTGTCGCATCGCCAGATCCGCCAGCAACTGCACGCTCTCAATGGAGGTCGAGGCCTGCGACGCAATGCCGTTAAGAATATTGAGACGCCGTTGGCTGCGCAGCAGCTCTGCGGTGCGGCCATCCACCAGCAGCGCGCCCACCAGTTCGGTGCGGCCGCGCAGCGGCACCACGACGGGCGTCTGCAACCGCAGAGCCTGCACCACCCGATCGGGCACGGCCAGCACGCTGCGCGCCGGATCGTCATCCACCACCAGCCATTCCTGCTGGGCGCAACGCAGGGCCATGAAATCGTTTAACTGATCAGCGGGCAGACCGTACACTTGACGGCCTATCAACAGGGCGCGTTCCTTATCGGCCAGGAAGATCGCGCAGAGATCGACGCCCACGAACAACGCGGCCAGGCGCACGATCACACTGCTGATCTCGTCGAGGTCCGTCAACGGGCCGATCGCCTCAGACACTTGCAGCAGCGCCAGGTTGACCCAGGCTTCTTCGCGTTGGGCAATCGCCAGCTGCGCGCTCTCGATGGCCATCGCGGCCTGATTGGCGATGCCGCCCAACAACGCCGCTTTGCGCTGGCTCAATATCTGATCGGGTGTGGCGCCAATCCACATCACCCCGTTGAGTTCGCCGTGGGCCAGCAGCGGCAAGCCCAACACATCGCCCGGCCCCAGGAACTTGAACAACACATCCTGCGCACCATCGCTCGGACGCACCAAAGGTTTGTACGTTTGAAAAATCTGATCCAGAAGCAGGCTATCACCGGGTTTCAGGCGCAGCCTGTAAAAATCATCCAGCGCCTCCACTCCAAACGCCGCCTGCGTGCGGAAGTGGCCCGGTTCGCCATCAAGCAGCATCACGCCGCAGCGCTCGACGCCGGACAACAGCGGTGTAATACGCACCACCGTGTCCAGCACTTCTTCCAGACTTGTCGCGTGTCCGGTCGCTTCCGCGACTTGCAGCAGCGCCGTGCTGATCCAGGCTTGTTCGCGTTCGGCGGCATACAGCCGCGCTTCGTGAATGGCAATCGCAATCTGACCGGCCAGTGTGCGCAGCGTATAGATGTCCTCGTCGTCGAAGGCCGCCGGTTGATCGCTTTCCACATCGATCACGCCGATCACTTCTTCACCAAAGATCAACGGCACGGCCAGCTCCGAATGGGTTTGCGGCAGCGAGGCCACCGGCCAGTAACGCTCATCGCGGGTCACATCCGGCACGTTGAGCATCTCGCCGTTCTCCACTACCCACCCGATGATGCCCTGCCCCACGTGAACGTGCTGATTGTGCATCGCCGGATGGGTGGCGCCTTCAAAGATAATGCGATTGGAATTTTCTTCGCGCACACAGATCGCCACGAACATATACCCGAACGTTGCCCGCACCAATTCCACGGTCTGGTGAAACAGCGTATCCAGATCAAGAATGGCCGCGATCTGCTGGCCGATCTCGCCAATCAGCTGTAGATGCGCAGCCCGCCGCCGTTCCTGCTCCAACAAGCGCGCGTTGGAAATCGCTGCGGCGGCCTGATTGGCAATAATCGATAGCAGACGCAGGTGATTATCGGTGAAGGCCTTGGGCTGGAAGCTTTGAATCGCCAGCGCCCCGATCGCTTGATCGCGCGCCACGAGCGGCATAAAGATGGCGGAACGGGGTGGGGCGTCGCTAGAGTAGCGCGGTTGGGCCGGCAGCCGATCGCGTTCCTGTTCGAAGTCATGCACCACCAACGGCTGGCGCGCTTGCCGGACCCAGCCGACCAGGCCTGGATTGTCGCTGAGATCGAAACTTTGTGATGGCACGTGCTGCCCGTCGCGCACCCAGAGGCGGATGTTGTAACGCGGCCCGTCGAACAGGCCCAATTGAAAGGTGGAGGTATCCATCATCTCCGACGCATGCCGATAGATCAGCTCGCACAACTCGTCGGAGTCCAACTGCGCTTCGGCCAGCGCACGGCCTGTTTCAGCCAGGGCCTGCAGCTCGCGCACTTGCAGCATGAGAGCGCGGCGCGAGCGCCAGCGCCGCCACATGACAAACGCTACGATGATCAATGAGACAATGGCGAGTAGAACGAGGAAGAGGGTCGTGTCCATAGCCGGCTAAAACGTGAAACGGACTGCCACTGCATGGCTCATGCTGTACGTTTGATGCTCCTTGCATTATACCCTCATTCCAGGCGCAACGGTTGCCATTGACTTTCATTTGTGCTAGAGTTACTCCACCCACAGGGAGGCGGCGCCAATGCGGGCACACGTCGGCGACGAATTGATGCAGCACGCAGCCCAATTGTTAGCTCAGGCGCGCCACGCCGTGGCGCTAACTGGAGCGGGCCTGAGCACGCCTTCAGGCATTCCTGATTTTCGCAGCCGGGACACGGGGCTGTGGGAAAATTATGACCCGCTGGAAATTGCCACCTTTCACGCCTTTCGCCGCCGCCCGGCCGACTTTTTCAATTGGATTCGCCCGTTGGCGCGGCAGATGTTTGAAGCCCAGCCCAATTTGGCCCATCACGCTCTGGCCGAATTGCAGCAGGCTGGACGTCTGCCGCACATCATCACCCAGAATATCGACGGCTTGCAGCAGCGTGCCGGAGCACAGCACGTCATTGAGCTGCACGGCGATATTTTTACGGGAACCTGTGTCAGCTGCTATACGCTGTATCACAGCACGGAGTTTAGGACGCAGTTCATCGACGCGGGCCACATCCCCACCTGTCCGCACTGCGGTAATATCATCAAGCCCAATGTGATCTTGTATGGTGAAGCGTTGCCCGTGCGGGCGTTGATGGCGGCCAAGCGTGCCGTGGCTAACTGTGACGTGTTGTTGATTGCCGGATCGTCGTTGGAAGTGGCGCCGGCCTCCGATTTGCCGATGCTGGCCCGCTCACGTCAGGCCCGTTTGATCATCGTCAATCAGGGGACGACGTAT
>JAUQXC010000128.1 GCA_030834825.1 Thermoflexales bacterium | reverse complement strand
GTCGGCGCGCTGCATAACACCAATTTGCAGCGCGCCGATCGCATGTCGATGGCCCACGGACTGGAAGCCCGCGTGCCCTTTCTGGACGTGCGCTCGATCGCATTGGCGCTGGGTCTGCCGGCCTTGTGGAAATTGCGTGGCGAGGGCCGCCCGGCGAAAGCCTTGCTGCGCCGCGCCTTTGCCGATGCGCTGCCCGCCCACATCGTGAATCGTCCCAAAGAGAAATTCTCCCAGGGCGCCGGTTCGGCGGACCTCATCGCGCAGCTGGCCGAAGAAACGATCAGGGATAGAGAGTTTATCGCCGAGCGCACCCGGTTGGCGCAGACATGGAACTATCACCTGGCCAACAAAGAAGCGCTGTACTACTATCGCATCCTACGCGAGTCGTATCAGGACGATCACATCTTTCCGACGATGGGCCACAGCCGCAGTCTGTAAAGGGGAGAGCGTATGCCACTGGAGCAATTGTTCGGTACGGAGCTTTACACCTGGGTCGTGCTGCCGCTGCTGGTGTTCGGCGCGCGGGTACTGGATGTGTCATTGGGGACGCTGCGCATCATTTTCATTGCGCGTGGCCGGCGTAGACTCGCGCCGCTGCTTGGTTTCTTTGAAGTGCTCATCTGGATTGTCGTGGTCAGCCAGGTGATGCAGAACCTGCACAGCCCGCTGGCCTTTATCGCCTATGCCGCCGGATTTGCCACAGGCAACTATGTCGGCATGTGGATCGAAGATAAGCTGGCCATCGGCACGCTGATCGTGCGCGTGATCGTGCCCCACGAGGCCGACCAGCTTTTGAGCCGATTATCGGCCGCCGGTTACGGCGTGACCAGCGTCGATGCGCATGGTTCCACCGGCCAGGTCACTTTGATCTACACCGTCGTCAAACGCAAGGACCTTCACGCTGTGATGACCATCATCCAGGACACGCATCCCAAGGCCTTTACCTCTGTGGAAGAAGTGCGTTCGACCCACGAAGGCATCTTTCCGGCGCGGGCGCGCCGTTTTCCTGACCCGCTGGCGCGGCGCAAAGGGTAATGAAACACAACCAAACGGGCGTGATAAGGTCACGCCCGTTTGGTTTTACCACTTGGGTCAAGCGACTACGTCATTTAAGCACCAAGGGCAGATAGACGCGGTACGTCGTAAAGGTCGCGGTGCATAACTTGTTCGTATCCATTGTTACCAAAGCATCTCCACAGTCGGCGTCGCCGCTCCAACCGGCAAAGGTTGAACCAAGGTTGGCCGTTGCAGTCAGTGTGACGATGGTGCCGTAGCTGTACGAATGAGCGCCAACCGTCGGCGTTACCACACCGCTGCCGTTCCCGGCGGTGGCGACGGTCAGCGTGTAAGTGCTGAGCGCGAACGTCGCCGTGCAAGCCAGGTTGCCCGTCAGCGTGACCGAGCCATCCGCGCAATCCACGTCACCGCTCCAACCAATGAAGGTCGAATCGAGATTGGCCGTTGCTGTCAGTGGAACAACTGTGCCGTAATCGTACAGATGTGCACCCACTGTCGGTGTCACCACACCACTGCCAGTTCCGGCAGTAGCGACGGTCAGTGTATAAGTGTTGAGCGCGAACGTCGCGGTGCACGCCAAATTGTTATTCATCGTGACCGAGCCATCCACGCAATCTGCATCGCCGCTCCATCCGGTAAAGGCTGAGCCGGTGTTAGCCGTCGCGGTCAGCGGGACGACGGTACCATAGCTGTATGGATGCGTGCCAACGGTCGGCGTTACCACGCCACTGCCGTTCCCGGTGGTGGCGACGGTCAGCGTGTAAGTGCTAAGTGAGAACGTCGCGGTACAAGTCAAGTCGCCATTCATGGTGACTGAGCCGTCCAAGCAATCCACGTCGCCACTCCAGCCGGTGAAGGTCGAGTTGGCGTTAGCCGTCGCCGTCAGTGGGACGACGGTGCCATAGCTGTATGGATGCGTGCCAACGGTCGGCGTTACCACGCCGCTGCCGCTCCCCGCGGTGGTGATGGTCAGTGTAGAGGTCAGCGGCGCAGAGACCGACGGAATCATGCACCACTGCACCAGTGTGCCAGTATCCTGACCAACGCCATCGACGACATGAAGTTGCCAGGTTGCCGCGAGTGACTGTCCATCAAAAGCAGTTAAAGGTTGTTCCGGGCGGAAAGTTCCATTGATGGCCGGGGGTGTGGCACTGCATTGACCGGTGACCGGCAGTGCCGCCTCGTCATCCAACGTGGCTTGAATGTCGTTACTGCTGCATGAACCTGGATCCAAGAGCAGCACCGACGTCGTGGCCGTCGTAACTCGCCGCAATTGCACATTCAGGTCACCGATGTATGAATGTGTCAGATCCACATACACGTTCAAATCAGTCAGGTCCCCGGCAGTAGTGATCGTCAACGTGTCTGTCGCACCGGTAGGGTTGTTATCGGGAATGGGCAAGTTCGGCGCCCGGCAGATCATATTCGCCGTCTTGAAAACAAAGCTGGTGGTCGGAGCGTTGACACCGCAGCCGTTGCGTGGCGTTACGCGCCAGTAATGAGTCGTATTGGGAGCCAGCGGATTGGCGACTTGATGGGTCAAACCGGAAACGGTCGCCGAATAGACCACCGACGTAAATCCAGCATCAGTCGCTACTTCGACCAGATAAGTTTGGGCGGCATCAGCAGCACTCCAAGACAGGCTGGGCGTTGTGCTGAGATTGAGCGCCCCATTGGTCGGGGTCAATAACGTCGTCGCGCCGGGCATACCGGCAAAAACATCCAACCCCACTGTTACCGTCACCGAGTCGGAAATGGTGGCCCCGCTCACGTTCAGAAGATAAGCGCCAGCCGTCACTACACCGGTATTGCTAATGACTAACGTCGTCGTCGCCGTAGGCACCACCGGATTTTCGCCAAAGGTCGCCGTACTTCCGGCTGGATGACCTTGCACGGCCAGAGTCACTGCCTGCGTTATCGCGCCGGTAACAGTGACGGCATAAGTAGCGGGAGACGGGCGACAGATCGACAACTGATTAGGATTCACCGTCAACCGGAAAGGAGTAATATCGATACCGTCTAAAGTCTGTACTCCCAAACTAAGCGGGTCAAGCCAATCGCTTAACCGAGAGCTGGCGGTGCCACCTCCGGCCCAAGAGACCGACAATCGCCCATACCAATCGGAATCGTCATTGCCACAAGCGGCGTATCCGCCATGCAATTGGCCCACCACCCGATGCTGTGGGTTAAACAAAGGCGAGCCGGAAGAACCACCCTCGGTGGTGCCGAGATCCCAATCGGTGACGCGGATGTGGCTTCCATTCCCGGGAACGCTCGTTCCTAGATATGAAGTAGTAGAAGTCGCGTCGTTCTCAAAGCTGATGCGTTTTTCTTCCACTCCGGGATGGTGAATGGCTATCGCCGCTGCAAAGTCACCCGAAGAACGATCCCATCCCGACCAGTGCGGGTTATAGGCCGGGTTTATCGGATCATCCAATTCCACCAAGGTGAAATCCGAAGTAGCGTAGGAAGCTCGCCAGATCGCTCCAGAGTTGAACTGTGTACGTTGCCCATCGCCAGGGCCGCCACTGGCGGGACTGCCCGGAATACGGCAAGTGGAATTTTGATAGTTCCAATAGACCACCATCGTCGCTGCATTGCCGGAATTGATACTGCAATGGTTAGCCGTCAAGAAAAACGGGCGGCGATCCTGCGCCGTGTTGTTAATCAACGACCCGCTGCAGGTATCCGTGCCGCCCACGGTAATCGCGCCAGCGGAACGGATTTCGTCGCGCCAGCCGTCGCCTTCCGGGCAGACCACATCGACGTTGCAAGCGCCGGAATAGACGGCCAACGCGCCTTCTAAACTGTTGTAGCCATAGTTGACCACGCTGAGTTCCAGTTCCGGCAGAGGAACACCTGCCGGCAAGCGCAGTTCCAACACCAGTTCCTCTCCGCCAATTAGCGGCGTCCACAGTTGTCCATGCGTTTCGTTATCGGCGGAGGTGAAGGGTCCGACTATTTCATGATAATCCGGCGCATATAACCGCAGTTCACCCCCGACGGGCATCTGATACCGCGTAAAGCCCAGATTCAACGAGCGGGCCCCCTCGCCATGGATGCGCAGCCGCCAGAGACGGCCCCCGGCCGGGAGCTCATCCCAGGTGCCTTGTTGAGTCGGCGCTACCGACACGGGCAATGCTGTCGCAAAGCGCGCCGGTACATCCAGTGATGCGCGTATGCGGTCTTCAGCCAACAATGCTTCTACATCAACCGCCGGCAGTTCCAACACCGCCACTTGATCCAAAGGCCGTGCCGTCGGTGGCGGCGGCGGATTTTGGGCCAACACGGCTGGCACCATCAGCCCCAAACAAAGCAACATCAAGCCAAATCCTAAAAGTCCACGTTTATGCCTAAAAACATGCCTTAAGAACACCTTACGCCTCCTGTTGATATGAGATCTGAACGGCATGAGCCGCTCACATTAAGGAATAGTCATACAAGCAAATAGCTGCGCCAACGCTGATTCCCTGCGAAGGCTGTGCACGCTACGCAGCCTTCGCAGGGGTGAGATGCAGTAGACCCTGGCGAGGGAAAGTCAGTATAGATTAAATGTAGCAGGGAAGCAAATAGCCGGGCATGACTGCTCAGGAAAGATCGGGCTTGGCGCGTCACCAACAACGCCACACCCAGCACGAGGGCTTACCACTTAGGCCCCATCCAAATCCCAGTCTTCTATTTTCGCTTCACCCACGGTTTCGTTGTCGTCTTTGTAGACAAAGCGGGCCTTTATCCTCTTGCCTTGGAGAACGAGGGGTAACCAATAGGCAGCATCCTGCCACATGCCTTCAAATGGAATTTCATCTAGCCTGCACCAGACCGGGTTCATCTCTGCACTTTCCTGCGGGACCCCCTGCCATACTTTCGCCCAAAAAACATGTACAACCTGGCTCCAGTCAGGCTTGAAGGGAAATAGAAAGGTGAGATGACCGCCAGAGTAGAGATTATTCGTTGAGACTTTAACGCCTGTTTCTTCTTCGAGTTCCCTGACCGTGGCGGTTTCGATAGTTTCGCCTGCTTCCACTTTGCCACCAAAACCAGCGTACTTCCCGACGCCAAAGCCAACTTTCTTCAACCCCAAGAGAACTTCGTGGTCTGGGTTTTCCCGTATTAGAAAGCACAGGGTTCTATCGCTCATCTTCACCCCTGAATGAGTTGTATCAAAACATGAGCGCCTCAACTACTTACCTCTCGTCCTTGCGAGGGAAACCCAGCCCTCGCAAGGAGGTTCAAGTGAGTATAGAATGAACAGGCATCAGGGTCAAACATCGGACATCCTGCGAAGGCTATGCTTTCCTCACGCCGCAGCCCACTCGCAATCGACAAATCGCCGCAAATTGGCTATACTGAACCCACCTCTTTACTCACTGGAGGTGTACCTTGCACATCGCGCTCATCCACTACTCAGCGCCGCCCGTCGTCGGCGGCGTCGAGAGCGTGTTAGCCCAACACGCCCGCCTCATGACTCAAGCCGGGCACACCGTACGTATCATGGCTGCACGTGGCGCGCCGTTCTCCGATCAGATTCCTGTCATTCAACTCCCTTTGATCGACTCGCGCCACACGCGGGTGCTGGCCGCTAAGGCCGCGCTCGATCGCGGCGAGCTCCCGGCCGATTTTGAACCGCTTACGGCCGAAATCACGCACGCCTTGCAAGGCGCTTTGGCGGACGTCGACGTGCTCATCGCACACAATGTCTGTTCACTCAACAAGAACCTGATGTTGACGGCGGCCTTGCAACGGCTCGCGCGGCCCCGCAAAATCTTGTGGCATCACGATCTGGCCTGGACCACGCCGCGTTATCAAGCCGAACTGCACGCCGGCTATCCCTGGGATTTGCTGCGCACGGCTTGGGGCGCGCGGCACGTGGTGGTCTCTGATCTGCGGCAACGCGAATTGGCCAAGTTAATGAACGTTCCGTTGGAGTCGATCGCCGTCGTGCCTAACGGGATCGATCCAGCGGTGTTTTTCAAGCTCAGCCCAATCACTTTGTCGCTGCTCAAACAAATCGAGCTCGCGCCGGCTGCACCGATTCTGCTGCTGCCCGTCCGCCTCACACCGCGCAAGAACATCGAGCTGGCGCTGCGCACGCTGGCAGCGCTGCGCCGTGAGATGCCAGAGGCGATCTTGATCGTGACCGGGCCATTGGGCGCGCACAACCCGGCGAATGAAGCCTACTTCGAAAAGCTAAAGAACCTGCGAGCCGAGCTCAACCTCGGAGGTGCGGCGATCTTCCTGGCGGAATTGAGCGACACGTACCTGCCCGATGAGGTCATCGCCGACTTCTATCGACTGGCCGATGCGCTCTTCATGCCCAGCCGCGAAGAGGGCTTCGGGATCCCCATCCTCGAAGCGGCCTTCAGCCGGTTGCCGGTGTTCTGCACCGACATCGCGCCGTTGCGCGCACTGGGCCGGGAAGAAGCGACCTACTTCTCGCCGGATGATGATCCGGCGCAGGTCGCGCAGTTGATCGTGCAACGCTTGCAGCCGGATACCACCTATCAATTGGCGACACACGTCCGTCGGCGTTTTTCGTGGGAACGCATTTACCTTGAACATATCGCGCCGTTATTGGAGGAAACAAAATGACCCGCGACAAAGTAGATTACATTCGTACGGCCTGGGTACCGGTACTCCGCGGCTGCGATAGCCAAGACGCGTTGAAGACCGCGTGCCTTTTGGCCGCGGACGTAGTACTGGTAGGTGTCGTGTATGTCCCAACCGGCCAGCCTTTGAGTGCAGGCGCGTACGAAGCACGCCAATTGCGCCGTCAGTTGCGGGCCTTAAGCAGCGGTGAGCAGATCCGCTATAAAGCGCAAGTTCACGTCTCACACGCGCCGTGGTTTGATCTGGTCAAAGCCGTCGCCGCCGATGAGCCGGATTTGTTGCTGTTGGGGTGGCCGTGCCAGCTCGACGCATTGCACGTCACCGCCGCCGAAGTCTTGACCCGCCCGCCGTGCGACGTGGCCCTGGTGCGCGGTCCACTGCCCGATCAGATTCGCCACGTGCTGGTGCCGATGCGCGGCGGCCCACACGCCGAGCTGGCGCTGCGCGTCGGCCTCAGCACCAACCCGATCGATATTACGGCGTTGCACCTGACCCCCAAGCAAGCCGGCGAATCGGATGCACCGTTTCGCGGCCTGGAACAGATCTTCAAGAGCCTGCCGGAAATTAAAACGCGCACGGCCATTACCCCAGATCCGGCCCAGGCGATTATCAAACAGGCGCGACAGGCTGATCTGATCGTGATGGGCGCCACGGCGCAGCCGCTGCGCAGTCAGGTCTCTTTGGGCGAAGTGGCCGATCGGGTCTTGAAAGAGTCCCACACCGCCGTGATCGCCGTGAAAACACGCCGGCCCATGCCGCAGCCGCAAGAGGTAGCCGGATCGCAGGCCATCTCGATCGTCGTGGACAAATGGTTTGCCGAGAACACTTATCACGCCGACGAATTCAAACAGCTCGAGCGGTTGGTGGCCATGAAACGCGAGCAGGGGGTGACCATTAGCCTGGCCCTGCCCGCCTTGAATGAAGAGAAAACCGTGGGGCGCGTCATCAAGACGGTGCGGCACGCCTTAATGAGCAAGGTTCCGCTGCTCGACGAAATCGTGGTGCTCGATTCCCAATCCACCGATCGCACGCGGGAAATTGCGCGGGAGTTAGATGTGCCGGTCTTCATCCATCAAGAGCTGCTGCCCCAGCTGGGCGCCCGACCCGGCAAAGGCGAAGCGTTGTGGAAGAGCTTGTTGGTCACCTGCGGCGATATCCTTCTGTGGATCGACACCGACATCGTCAACATCCATCCGCGCTTTGTGTACGGCGTGCTGGGACCCATGCTGGTCGATCCACAGATTCAATTTGTCAAAGGCTTTTATCGCCGGCCCTTGAAAGTGGGGGACAAACTGCAAGCGGGCGGTGGCGGGCGCGTGACCGAGCTCACCGCGCGGCCGTTGTTGAATTTATTCTATCCAGAGTTATCCGGGGTGATTCAACCGCTATCCGGTGAATATGGCGGACGCCGATCGGCATTGGAGCAGCTGCCGTTTTATTCCGGCTATGGCGTGGAGACGGGACTGCTCATCGGCATGTACGAAAAATACGGACTGAACCGCATCGCGCAAGTCGATCTACTGGAACGCGTTCACCACAATCAAACGCTGGAGGCATTGAGCAAGATGTCGTTTGCCATCTTGCAGACGGTGGTGCGCAAACTGGAGCAGCGCTACCATTTAGCCATGCTGGAAGACGTGAATAAGTCCATGAAGTTGATCCGCCACAAGCGGGGCACGTATTTCCTGGACGTCGAAGAGATCGCCGAGCGCGAGCGCCCGCCCATGATCGAGATTGCAGACTACCGGCAACGACGCCCGCGCTAACGCCTTTGAGAGGAAAGCCCACATGACAAATTCGCCGGGGAAGCAACCTCGCTTTCAGACACGACCACGCGGCCTACAACGCCTGCTCTTACGTTTGCCGATCGGACTCTTTCGGTTTCATTTAGGCTGGCTGCTGGGCCATCGCTTTTTATTGCTGACCCATACTGGCCGCAAAAGCGGGCAAGCGCGTCACACCGTGTTGGAGGTGATGCGCTACGATCCGGCCACCCGCGCGTATGTCGTCGTGTCCGGATTCGGCGCCCAGTCGGATTGGTATCGCAACGTGCGCCAGACACCGCGCGTCAAGATCGACAGTGGGCGAGAACGGCTTGAAGCCCAAGCTGTTGAGTTAGCACGGCCTAAAGCTGAGCAAGAATTCCGCCATTATGCCCGACGTCATCCTCAAGCCATGACAACCTTGGCCCGCGTGCTGAACTATCCGTGGGATGGCAGCGAGGCCAGCTATCAAGCCTTGGCGCAGCTGCTCCCCGTGATTATTTTTCGACCCCTGCGGCAGACTGAACTGAGGCCCTGATCGATTAAGGACTCTGAAAGCATGAATCGCTTTTCCACCGTCTTATCCAAAACGTCACGCTGGCTCGATCGCGTGCAACCCTCCGAAACCGTGGTCATGTTTGCCCTGGCGCTGCTGGTGGGCGTCACCACTGGCGCGGGGGTCTGGATTTTCAAGCAATTGATTGAGCTGGCCCAGCATTTATTCTTTGAGGTGCTGGGCGGCGCATTCAGCCGGTTGGGGAATTGGACCGTGTTAGGAGTGCCGGCGATCGGCGGGCTGGCCGTTGGGGTACTCATGCATTTCTTCGTCGGCGAAGAACGGCATCACGGTGTGGCGGGGATTATGGAGGCCGTGGCGTTGGCCGGTGGCCGGTTACGCTATAAACGCGTTCCGATCAAAACGGTGGCCGCCTCAATCTCGATCGGCGCGGGGGCCTCCGTCGGACCGGAAGATCCCTCGGTGCAGATCGGTGCGAATCTGGGATCGTTCCTGGGGCAGATATTGCGCCAATCCGACGATCGCACACGCACCTTAGTGGCCGCAGGTGCGGCCGGCGCCATTGCGGCGGCTTTCAATGCACCGATTGCCGGAATTTTCTTCGCGCTAGAATTGATCATCGGGGAATTGAGCGGTGGCTTATTCGGCAGCATTGCGCTGGCCGCGGTCATATCCGCCGTCTTCACACAGGCGGTGTCTGGCGCCGAACCGGCCTTTCATGTCCCGGCCTATCAATTCAACTCGCCGCTGGAATTGCCGCTGTATTTGGCATTGGGTGTCTTGGCTGGCGCTACGGCTGCATTATATATTCGCGCCCTCTATAAAGCGCACGATGCATTTCAGGCTTTGCCTGTGCCGCGCTGGGTCAAACCCGCCAGCGCCGGTATCCTGGTTGGGACAATCGGTCTCGGGCTACCGCAAATCTTCGGCGTGGGTTATGCCACGATTGAGCAAATCCTCAACGGGCAGATGTTTTCACTCGGCTTACTCAGCACCTTGCTCATCGCTAAACTGATCCTGACCGCGGTCAGCATCGGTGGAGGATTTCCCGGTGGTGTCTTCGCACCGTCGCTGTTTCTGGGCGCGACGCTGGGAGCCGCCTTTGGCACGCTCGTGCAGCGCGTGATGCCGGGCCTGCCCATCGTCCCCGCTGCCTTTGCGCTGGTGGGCATGGCCGCCGTGTTGGCGGGTGCCGTACATGCACCGTTGACAGCGATCATTCTGCTCTTTGAGATGACCCGCGACTACCGGATCATTTTGCCCTTGATGTTTGCCGTCGTGGTCAGTTTGATCGTCTCCCAGTGGTTACAACATGATTCGGTGTACGGCGAAGGCCTGGCGCGGAAAGGCATTCGATTGCAGCGGGGACGCGACGTCGAAGTGTTGGATACGATCAGTGTGGCAGAAGTGATGCAGACCGAACTGCGAACGCTGCGCGAGTCCGATCCGTTAACGGTGGCAGCGGACATCCTGGCGCAGACGCGCCATCACGGTCTGCCCGTCGTCGAGGCCCGTGGCGAACTCTTTGGCATTTTGACGGTTCAAGATATAGAGCGAGTGGCTGCCGACCAAGACACCCACATCACGATCGGGCAGGCCTGCATCCGCGAGGTGTTGACCGCTTTCCCCGATGAAACCATCGGCGCGGCACTGCGCCGGATGAGTGCGCGTGACATTGGACGCTTGCCGGTAGTGGCGCGCGATAATCGTCGCCAGTTGTTGGGCGTCTTGGGCCGCGTCGATCTGGTGCGTGCCTATGACATCGCTCTGACACGCCGCACCACCCTGCGGCACACTGCGCAGCAGGTACGCCTGGGAGTCTTCACCGGGGCGCAGGTGATTGAGCTGACTATTGCGCCGGATGCCATCTGCGCTGACCAGCGAGTCAGTGCGGTAAATTGGCCTCGCAACTGCGTGCTCGCTTCAATGCGACGTGGGCGACAAACGTTGATTCCGCACGGCGATACCCTGCTGCGGGTCGGAGATGTGTTAGTGGCAGTGGTCGAAGGCGAGGCCCGCGATCAAGTGCAACAGTTGTGTGGTCAAGCCTAATCACAGGTGCTTGCTCCAGCCGTGAGCCACCAGGTCCCGGTGCATTTTGCGTGGGGCAGATCTTCGTCCACGAATACTGGCAGGCGGCAGTATGCTATAGTAACCCTAAGCAAAGAAACTCGACGATCGAGGAGAGAAACGATGTCCGAACCCGGACCCCAACCCCAAACCCCACAGCCCAACGATCAAGCACCGCGCATGCTGGCCGCCGGCCTGGCGATCATTTTGCTAGCGCTGGGTCAGATGATCTTGTTGGCCCTGCCAGACGGCACGGTGGCGGGAGTATGCATTACCCTGGCAGGTGGCGTTGTCTTTCTGGCTTTTGCACTGCGTGAACCACCGGCTCGGCTATCGGGTTTCTTCGCGCGCGCCCGGCTATCGTTCCGAGGGGTGTGCCTATTCATCAGCATCCTGCTCACGCTCATTGCCGCCTTTTTCACCGTGGCGTATGAGATACGTGATCGGCTGGATTACACCCCGATCGTGTTGATCTGGCTCAGCGGCGTAGCCACGCTCATCGTCGGCTTTACCACCGGGCGCACCTTCGCGGTGCGCACCTGGCTGAAGGAGAATCGTTGGGAACTGTTAATCGTCGCGCTCATCACGCTGGGTGCCGCCTTGCTGCGCTTCATCGAACTGGGGAACCTGCCGCGCGTGATTGACGGCGATGAGGGTCTCATCGGCCAGTTTGTCGTGGCCGCCAAAGGCAATCCCTTGGCCAACCCCTGGTCGTTGTTTGCCAACATCGGTGGCGTGTACCGGCATAGCATCGGGTTGGCCCTCAAAGTGTTGGGGCAGCCGCCGTATGCCTTGCGCCTGCTGCCCGCCATGGGCGGCACGTTGGCGATTCCAGCGCTGTATGTGCTGGCTCGTCACCTGGCGGGCAGACGCGTGGCCGTTTATGCCGCGATCTTATTAGCGGTGGCGCACGCCCACGTTCACTTCAGCCGTACGACCGCCGTGACTTATACGCAAAGTACGCTGTTTGCAGCGTTGGAGGTTTATTTCTTCATTAGCGGCTTGAGCAAACGCGATCCGCTGCGCCTGGCCATTGGCGGGGTGCTGCTGGCGGTGCACTTCAACACCTACCTGGGCGCGCAGATTCTCATCGCATTTTTTCTGGTCTACACCCTCATCGCCGCCGTGGTGGCCCGTCCTCTGCTGCGCGGCGCCTGGCGCACCTACAGTGTATTTTGGTTGAGTTTCATCATCGCTTCACTCCCCCAGTTCACGTTCATTCTGCGCCATCCGGACGAATTTGTAACACGTCTCAATCAAGGCGGAACTTTTGAAAGCACCTGGCTGATCGACGAGATGGCGCGCACCGGGGCCAGTGCCATGCAGATTTTGTTCGAGCGCGTGATGCATGCCTTCTTATCATTGAATCACTATCCAGCGCTGGATTTCTATGGGGCCTTTATTCCGATGATCGATGTCATCACGGCCACCTTGTTTACACTCGGCCTACTCTACGCGTTGTGGCACACGCGCGATTATCGCTATCTGCTGCTCAATGGCTGGTTCTGGTCACTGACAATCGCCATTGGCGTGTTCAGCCTGCCGCCCAATTCCGACTCCTATCGCATGTTGATGACGTTTCCCGCGGTCATGATCATGGCCGCCATGGGTCTCGAACTGATCGGGAAGGCTCTCACAGCAGCGGCGCGCAACCCGCACCTGGCGGAGATCGGTCTGGCAGTGCTGATCTTGATGACCATCATGTTGTATAACACGCGCGCCTATTACGTAGACTTTCTACAACAGTGTCGTTTTGGCGGGGATAGCCGGACCCGTTTCGCCTCCTATCTGGGCAAATACCTCGGCACTCTGGATCGTGAAACGACCGTCTACTTGCTGTCCAATGAAGGCCAGCGCTATGGCACGCATCCCTCGGTTGATTTCCTCAGCAAAAGCCTGCCAGTCCACAATGTAGACGGGCCTGTCACCGATATTCAACCTGACATCAACACGGCCATCATTGCCATTGAGTCGCGCGCCGATGAACTGCGACAATGGACCCGCAACTATCCCGGTGGCAAGCTGCGTCAGGAATTCGACTGTGGCAACTTGATGCTCTTGGCCTACTGGCTACCTTGATGAGGGACCTGACGACGATTCGGGATCAGCTGATTGCCTTATATGGCGTAGCGCCGGGAAGTGCCACGTTTGAGAAGTTGCGCGGGCGGATCACGGCTTTACCCCCTGCCCCCTCTCCTGCAAACAACACTGCGTTCGCCGGAGAGGGGGCAGGGGCGAGGCTCTCCGAACGTGACGCCATCCTGATCAGCTACGGCGATCATCTGCGCGAACCCGAGCGCGCGCCCCTGCGCACACTGGCCGAATTTTGCGACGAGCAGCTCCGTGAGGTCGTCAGCGGCATTCATGTTTTGCCCTTCTATCCTTATTCATCCGACGATGGTTTCTCGGTGATTGACTACCGGCAAGTCGATCCGGCTCTCGGTACGTGGGATGACGTCGCTCGCCTGGGGCAAAACTTCCGTTTGATGTTCGACGGTGTGATCAATCACATCTCGGCGCAGAGCGAATGGTTCCAGGCTTTCTTGCGCGATGACCCAAAGTATCGTGACTACTTCATTGTCGTAGAGGGTGATCCTGATCTAGCGCCAGTGGTACGTCCGCGCACTTTGCCGCTGTTGACTGAATTCACCACACCTTCCGGCGTGAAGCGGGTGTGGACCACGTTCAGCGCCGATCAGATCGATCTGAACTACGCCAATCCCGACGTGCTGCTGGACATGATCGACGTGCTGCTGTTCTACAGCGCACACGGCGCAGAGCTGATCCGCCTGGATGCAATTGCCTATTTGTGGAAAGAGCTCGGCACACCCTGCCTGCATCTGCCGCAGACGCACCGTGTGATTCAACTGCTGCGCGCCATCCTCGACGAAGTCGCGCCACACGTTCTATTGATCACGGAAACCAATGTCCCGCATCAAGACAACCTCTCCTATTTCGGCGATGGGCGCAACGAAGCGCAGCTGGTCTACAACTTCGCACTGCCGCCGTTGACGCTGCACACCTTCCACACGGGTAATGCCACGGCGTTATCAGGCTGGGCGGCCGGCTTAGCATCGCCCTCCAGCGAAACAACCTTCTTCAATTTCCTGGCCTCACACGATGGCATCGGGCTGAATCCAGCGCGCGGAATTTTGCGTGACGCCGAGATCGACGCGCTGGTGCAGCAGGTTGTGGCGCACGGCGGACGGGTGTCGTACAAACACAATCCCGATGGATCGCGCAGTCCCTACGAGTTGAACATCAACTACTTCGATGCTTTGTCCGATCCGCAGGGTGGTGAAGCGCGCGCGCTCCAAAGCGATCGGTTTGTGGCGGCCCATGCGATCATGTTTTCACTCGCCGGTATGCCCGGCATCTATTTCCATAGCCTGTTAGGCTCGCGCGGCTGGCCGGAAGGCGTGACGCTCACCGGGCAGAATCGCACCATCAACCGGCAGAAGCTCGATCGGGCCGAGGTGGAACGCGAGTTGCTGGATCCGCAAGCGCAGCGTCATCACGTGTTCAACCGCCTCAAGCAGCTGCTGCAAATTCGAGCGGCAACCGGCGCCTTTCATCCGCAGAGCGCGCAAGAAGTGTTGACTTTATCCGATCACGTTTTCGCCGTCGAGCGAACCTCTGCCGTAGAGCAAGTGCTGTGCCTGCACAACGTGACATCTCAGCCGCAGACGATACAATTAAAGAGCAACTGGCTGCCTGGGACGGATTTAGTCACAGCGCGAAAGATGACGGGCCACACGGTAACGTTAACGCCCTATCAAGTGCTGTGGTTGCGGCGCGATTGACGCGGCGCGATTAACGCGAGGCGAAACATGACGAGGCACATTGGGTTTGTTTCCACGCGGCTGGCGGGGACCGACGGCGTTTCACTGGAAACGGCGAAATGGGTTGCCGTCTTGGAACGCCTGGGGCACACCTGTTTCTATTTCGCCGGGCAAGTGGACTGGCCCGCCGAGCGCTGCTGCGTCGTACCGGAAGCATTCTTCGGTCATCACGCCGTCGACGAAATCACGCACGTTTCGTTTTCCGACGACTGGTGTCAGCAAGTTGCAGAGACGCGCGGCAATCCCGAAATCTACGCCATCTACACGCAGGCTGTCTCCCGGCAAACCCGGCCCCGCCTCGTCACACAGCGCATTCACGAATTGCGCGAGTATCTTAAACAACAGCTCTATGCCTTTGTACGCGATTTTCACATCGAGCTCTTCATCGTCGAAAATGCTCTGGCGATTCCCATGAATATCCCGCTGGGACTGGCGCTGACCGAATTCATCGCCGAGACCGGCCTGCCCACCATCGCCCATCACCACGATTTCTACTGGGAACGTGAACGCTTCCTGATGAACTGCATCCCCGATTACCTCAACGCCGCCTTTCCACCCGCTCTGCCTGCGGTGCGGCACGTCGTCATCAATTCGATCGCTGCGCACGAGTTGAGCCGGCGCACGGGCAATTCAGCGATGGTGGTGCCTAACGTGATGGATTTCGATCAACCGCCGCCACCGCCCGACGGGTATGCGGGAGAGCTGCGTGCGGCACTCGGGGTGCAGCCGGACGAGAAGTTTTTCCTGCAGCCCACGCGCGTGGTCCAGCGCAAAGGCATCGAACACGCCATCGAGTTGACGCGCCGCATCGGCTTGAAAGCCCGGCTGGTCATCTCACATGCGTGCGGCGACGAAGGCGACGCTTACGAACGGCGCGTGCGCGACTATGCCAGCCTGATGAATGTCCCGGTCACTTTTGAGGCCGAGCTCATTCGCAACGAACGCACGTGCACGCCGGCTGGCCGCCAGGTCTATCGGCTGGCCGACGCGTACCAGTCCGCCGATTTGATCACCTATCCCTCCAGCGTCGAGGGGTTCGGCAACGCCTTTCTGGAGGCCGTCTATTACCGGCGACCGATCGTCGTCAATAGTTATTCGACCTACGAAGTGGACATCAAGCCGCGCGGCTTTCGCGTGATCGAGTTTGACGGCTACATCACCGACGCCACGGTACGGCAAACACGGCAAGTGTTGGAAGATCCCTTACTGGCCGAGTCGTGGGCCGAGCAGAATTACCGACTGGCGCAGCAGTACTTTTCGTACACGGTGTTACAGCGCCGCCTGCAAACCTTACTAGCCGATTGCTTTGGAGAAACAGATGAATGAACTTGACTCGCAGTATCTGACGTTGTTAAAAGACCGCATTAACCTGCGGCACATTCCGTTCAGCGAGCGCGGCTCGCGCCTGCTGCTGTTTCAAGAGAACGATCACTTGCAGATCAAATTAGCCGAGCGCTGGTTCAAGATCGATCAGCAGTTGAGCAGCTACCGCCAGCGCCCGCCCATCCTGGACGAGTGGCGCTTCACCGACGAGCACGGCACGCCGCTCGAGCTGGAGATCACCACGTATCCTCATCGCCTCGACTGCCGGTCGGCGGTGGGCACCTTCTCGATCGCGTTTGCCGATACCGAGACGTTATTGATCACGCTGCCCCCCGGAACGTGCGGCCTCACGTTTCAAGCCCACCTCGATCAGGTGTATCCCGATCGGCGGGGCGGCATCTTGCGGCTGACGGGCGACATCCGCCGAAACATCGCCTATACCACCAATGGCCGCATCGTGCGCCACGTGGTGGAGGCCGACGCGAACAACACGCAGCGTGTCCACCTGATCATCCAGGCGGGGGAGCAGGGCGCCCTGCAGCTCAACATCACGCCACGCTTGGGGTTCAATCGCTACATCCCGCCGCCCGCCGAAACGCTCGCCGCGGCAGCACAGCGCTGGCACGCGTGGTTCGCAGCCGTGCCCCCGGTGAGTGAACCGTATCGCGCCCAGTATTATTATGCGTGGTGGATCATGCGGGCGGGGTTAATCTCCACGCGTTTCTACACGACGCGCGAAGCCATGACGCCGTCCAAAATTCATTACGTGGGTGTGTGGCAGTGGGATGCTTATTTCCACGCTCTGGCTTACCGGCATGTCGAGATGAACCTGGCTAAGGATCAACTGCGCATCGTGCTCGATCATCAGCGCCGCGACGGCTTGATCCCCGATGCGGTGCATGACGAAGGCACCGTGACGCGCATGACGTATCCCGTCGAAGCCGATGTGACGAAGCCGCCGCTGCTGGGTTGGGCCGCGTGGAAGCTATACGAGATCGATCACGACGTGGAATTCCTCAACGAGGTCTACGAACCGATCGTGCGCTGGAACAATTGGTGGTTCGAGCAGAACGACGTGGACGGCAACGGCCTGTGCGAGTATTTTCACCCCTATTCATCGGGGCTGGACGATAGCCCGTTGTGGGATGAGGGTGTGCCGGTCGAGTCACCTGACCTCAATACCTACCTGTGTTTGCAGCAGGAAGCGCTCTCCCGGATCGCGTTCGCCATCGGCGAGGCAGAAGATGGCGCGCAGTGGGCGCAACGGGCCGAGGCCCAGGCCGCGCGCATGGTACGCTGGATGTGGGATGAAGAGGCCGGACTATTTTGGGCCAAGCGGCCGGTGCCAGATGCGCGGGTCAACGTGCGCACACCCTTTAATTTGTTTCCCTTGATCACGGGCCGGCTGTCCGAGAATATCACGCGCCGCCTGGTGGCGCACCTGACCAACGAGGACGAATTCTGGTCGCGTTATCCGGTGCCGACGGTGGCGTTGAACGATCCCAAATATGAGCCGTTGACCATGTGGCGCGGGCCGACGTGGGTGAACGTGAACTATCTGCTTATCGAGGGCCTGCAACGCACGGGTTACGTCGATCTGGCGCGTGAACTGCGCCAGCGCACGCTTGATCTGCTCAATCTGCACGACGACATTTACGAATACTACCAACCGCAGACCGGCGAAGTGCCGCCCAAAGCCGCGTCGCTCTTCGGCTGGTCGTCGGCGGTGTTCATCGAGCTGGCCATTCAGGCGGAGCAGGATAAGTCCCACGGGGAGGCTTCGCACTGATGCGTGGTGCGTGACTTTAGGAGTGGAGGCTTCAGCCGGTTTGATCATTTACGACATCGCCGACTGCGCCCAGCGGCCCGCTGCATTGGGGCGGAAACGGGCAAGCTTCGAGTCATTATTGTGCGTAAGCTTACGCGGTAGTAGAAACCGGGTTTCTCCGATCAGGCTGTAATGCAGATCCAAATGGAGAAACCCGGTTTCTGTAATGAGTGAAGCGCGAGCGATCACCGTTCGCTATTCACTCGTTACGCATCAGGTCTGTGCGCCGCCGCCCACGGTAATCACTTCGCCATTCACAAACGTATTCATGCCTGAACCCAAAAACAACGCCACGCGCGTAATATCATCGGGCGCGGCGAGGCGGCCCAGCGGAATCTGCGCGATCAACTTTTCCTGCCGATCGGGCGTCAGCCGTTCGCGCTCCCGGGGCGTGAGGATCGTCGTCGGGGCGATGGCATTCACCAGGATGCCACTCGGTCCCAGTTCCTTGGCCAGCGCCTTGGTCAGGCCGATCAAACCGGCTTTGGCCGCGCTGTAATGCGCCAACTTGGCGCTGCCGACCAATCCGCTGCGCGAGGCGATATTGACGATGCGGCCCCAACGCTGCTGCTTCATGTAAGGCACGATCATACTCACCAGATAGAACGTGCCGGTCAACGTCAAATCGATCATCTTGAGCCACGTCTCAGTGGCCAGCTGCTCGATCGGTCCCACTCCCTCAAAGGCGCTCGCGCCGTGAATCAAGACATCCACCCCCCCATACTCGCCTTTGATCTGGTTCAGCAGATGCTGCACAGAGGATCGATCGGTGAGATCGGCCTGCCCGGTGATCGCTTCGCCGCCCATGTTCTCGATCGTATCCGCCACCACCTCGGCAGCCTCCACCCCCGATCGATAGTGCACCACGACGCGGGCATCCTCGCGCGCAAAATCGACGGCCATCTCGCGGCCCAGGCCGCCGCTCGCTCCCGTAATCAACACGACCTTGCCGGCTAGTTCGAGATCCATGGTGAACCTCCCCACGTGGTTGCTGAGGTGATTATAGAATGAATGGGCCGTAGGGGGAAACGCGCGCTGCGCGGCGCATTTGACTTGCTGGCCAGAGGCTTTATACTGCCACTACGTTAACCCCCTCTCGGAGCACATAGACCCATGAATCGCGACCAACCGATCGTTCCCATCCGCACCGGCAATGCCAATGCGTATCTGGTCGTCACCGGATCACATGCACTGTTGATCGACAGCGGCCCCAGGAATCAGGAGCGCAAAATTCTGACAGCGCTGCACGGCCTGCACCTGCCGCCAGAGAGCCTGCGGCTGATCATCGCGACGCACACGCACTACGATCACTGCGGCAGCCTGCGTGCCTTGCAAAACATGACACAGGCCAAGGTGCTAGTCCATCAAGCCGAGGCCGGAGATTTGCAGCGCGGCGATGGGGGCCTCCCCGACGGCACGCTCTGGTTTTCAAAATTCATGGTGGCCGTGGGACGCCGCCTGATACGATCCCTGGCGACCTATCCCCCGGTTACGCCTGATATCGTGATCTGGGACACATTCGCTTTGAGCGATTTCGGCATCGACGGGTACGTCCTGCCGACGCCGGGCCATACGGCCGGATCGCTCAGCGTCATCATTCAGAACACACACGCCCTGGTCGGCGATACGCTGTTTCACATCGTCAAGAACAGCGTCTTTCCACCTTTTGCCAATGATCAACCGGAGTTGTTTAACAGCTGGCAGAAGCTGCTCGACACGGGCTGTAAGTATTTTTATCCAGGACATGGGTCGCCCATCAGTCGCGAGCTCTTCCAGACGTATTTTCTGAAAAAGCGGGGCAAGGCCGCATGAACGAATTCGATCAGAAAGCGCAGACCTGGGATGCGAAAGCGGTTCGCGTCGAGCGAGCGCAGGCTACGGCCGAGAGGATCAGAGCAGCGGTTCCGCTTAACCCACGCATGACCGCGCTCGAATACGGCTGCGGCACCGGGCTGGTGAGTTTTGCCTTGCAGCCCTATCTGGGACACATCACACTGGCCGATAGTTCGATCGGGATGCTGACGGTGCTCCAGGAGAAGATCGCCGCGGGCGGTATTCAGAACACAGGTGCCGCACACGCCCAGCGCGCCTCCGCCGGAACTGCACGGCGGGCAAGGCGCGATCGCCTGCGGCACAGTGCAGGCCTGACGCCGCTCCAGCTGGATCTGCTCTGTGATCCACTGCCGCACGATCGGTATCAACTGATCTACACCTTACTGACGCTCCATCACATTGCCGATACGGACAAGGTGCTGCGGGCTTTCTATGTCTTGCTGGACCATCCCGGCTATCTATGCGTGGCTGATCTGGATAAAGAGGATGGCACTTTCCACGAGGAAGAATTCCACGGGCATCTGGGATTCGATCGGGATGAGCTGGGCGCGCAGGCCAAGCAGGCAGGCTTTCAATCGATCCGCTTCACGACCGTCTTCCACATGATCAAAGACGTTCAGGGCATCCGCAAAGATTTCCCAATTTTTTTGATGACCGCGGAGAAGTCTTGACACAGCGGCGAGAGCTACTATACTTTGCGGTCCGCCTAGAAGCGAGATTGGTATAGGAAAGACTGAACGAATGCCCAACGACCCTCAACCGACGCAACCGGATCAAACCCGCGCGCCGTTCTTCGATTCTTTAGTCAGTACGCGGCAACACCGGACCCCCGTGTCGTTTCACATGCCCGGTCACAAATTCAACGCCGCGCTGCTGCCTGAACTCACCGACTTTTTCGGCGCCGGTGTGTTTACGGGCGACTTGAACGAAGCGGTGCCGTCCATCGATTATCTGCATGCGCCCACCGGCGCCTTGGCCGAGGCGCAGCAATTGGCGGCGGCCGCCATGGGGGCCGATCACACCTTCTTTTTGATCAACGGTTCCACCGTGGGCAATCAAGCCATGCTGCTGGCTGCCGTGCGTGACGGGCAGAAGGTGATCATCCCGCGCGCCGCGCACCGCTCGGTCTACGCGGGTCTCATACTCTCCGGGGCCACGCCCATCTATATCGCGCCGCGCGTGCATCCGCAAGTGCATTTTCCACTGGCCGTGGAACTCAGCGCCGTGCGCGATCGCCTGGATGAACATCCCGACGTGGTGGCCATTCACGTCACCAGCCCCAATTACTACGGCTATCTCTCGGATGTCAGTGGCTTGGTCGAGTTGGCGCATACCCGCAACATTCCGCTGCTGGTCGACGAGGCACACGGCGCGCACTTGTGCTTTCATCCCGATCTCCCCCACTCGGCGGTCAGTCACGGCGCTGATGCGGTGGTGCAAAGCCCGCACAAAACCTTGGGGGCGCTGACACAGGCTGCCTGGCTGCATCTCAACGGTGAACGCGTTTCATTCACGCTACTGCAATATCTCCTGGCGATTTTGCAATCGTCATCACCCAATGTGACGTTCACCGGATCGCTCGACAGCGCACGGCGGCAGATGGCTTTGCACGGCAAACAGTTGCTCGATCGCACCCTGGAACTCGCGCAGCGGGCACGCACGGCCATCCGTGCCATTCCCGGCTTGTGGTGTTACGGCGACGACTTAATCGGCGCCTACGGCATCGCGGCGTACGATCCTACCAAGCTGGTCATTCGCGTCACGGATACCGGCCTAACGGGCAAAGAGTTCGCCGCCGAACTGTGGGCGCGTGGCAACATCACCGTGGAATTCGCCGATCTATGGCAAGTGATCTGCTCGGTCACAATTGCGGACACGCCCGACAAGATCGAGCGCTTGATCGCCGCGCTGCGCAACATCGCGCAGGATCAGCGGGGGGGTGACCCAACCGCGCGGGTGGAGTTGGCCACGCCGCCCCTGCCGCAACTGATCCTCAATCCGCGTCAGGCGACGTTCCGATCGGCGCGCCGCGTGCGGCTGATCGAAGCGTGCGGTGAAGTCTGCGCCGAGCAAGTGATTCCGTACCCGCCGGGCATCCCGCTGCTCATGCCCGGCGAAGTGATCAGCGCCGAGATGATCGACTATGTGCAGTATCTGCTACGCGAGCAGATCAAGATCGTGGGGCCGGAAGATTTGCAGCTGAGCACGGTGCGTGTGATTGTGTGAGGCAGGCAGACCGATTCAATTGAAGCCAGCCAAACACCTTTGCAGATCGAAGCGCTGCTGGGCACCGCCGATCAAAAAGACACGAAGTACGGCGTGATACTGGGTTATCAGCACAGCCAGGGAGACATCTGGTTTGAATGGGGCGAGAATGGGCAGCTGGAGAATGTGATGCTGGACAAGCCTGCTCAGTAAACGGAGAAGAAAACGACTTATCAAACAGCAAGAAGATATAGCCAGTGAAAGCGACCACTGATGGCGCCTTGAACAAAGTGGCATAGGAGCAAGCGCATGGCTGAAGCCTCTTCACTCTTCAAAACCTCTGAAGGAGAAGCCCACTATCTGGCAGCCGATGATCAGGTAATGGCTCATTGGCCAGTCCCTTTTGAAACGGTTGAGGTACTCACGCGCTGGGGCAGCACTCATGCAATTGTGAGTGGGTCTAAAGATGCGCCTCCGTTAGTGCTGCTGCCCGGAAACTTCGCGAGTGCGACGATGTGGCATCCCAATATTGCCGACCTGAGTCATCTCCGGCGAGTCTATGTCTGCGATATCATCGGCAATTTGGGGAAGAGTCGTACGATCCACTATCCACACGGCCAAATGAAATCTGCCTGTTTGTGTTGTACACAAAGTTCGTTGAATAGTCAATAGTTGAGCTGTCTTCATTCTAGGAGGCACATGCGAATCGCAATCATTGCTCCCGGCACGCAAGGCGACGTCCGCCCGTATGTGGCTTTAGGAGTGGGATTGAGAACCGCCGGCCACGCCGTACGCGTGGTCACTCATCTCAACTTCGAAACGCTGGTCACGTGCTACGGTCTGGGATTCTGTCCCTTGCAGGGAGATACTGAAGCGTTGATGCGCGATCAAGAGGTTGGAAATGCCCTTGCCAAAAACAATCCGATCGCCCAACTCTCACTGCTTCAAAAAAATCTAATTGTATTGAACCAGCAATGGGTGCGTGACTGCCTGGACGCCTGCCAGGAAGCAGACGTGGTGATTGGCGGATTTGGTGGAGTGATGGTCGGACAGCCGGTGGCTGAAAAACTGGGCCTTCCTTTCGTCCAGGCATGGTTGGTTCCTTTTCTGCCGACGCGCGCTTTCCCGGCAGTCACTTTTCCAATGATGCGCTCGTGGTTAGGCGGACGGCTTAATCGTCTCTCGCACGTGCTGGGCTGGCGGTTGTTGGCGTGGCCGATGCAACGCACCTCAATCAACCTGGCACGGCGTAATGTGTTGGGACTGCCCCGGGCGCCCTACTGGGATGGTCCTCTGGCGCTGCTGAAACAACACAATGTTCCGGTGCTGCATGGTTTCAGTCCTCACGTCATTCCACGCCCCTCGGATTGGGAAGCGAACGTCCACATTACCGGTTATTGGTTTCTCGAACCTCCTCCCGATTGGCAACCTCCCGCCGAGTTGGTGGATTTTCTGCGAGCGGGTCCACCGCCCGTTTACGTGGGCTTTGGCAGCATGAGTCACGGTGATCCACAGACCGCCACTTGTCTGGTGCTGGAAGCTCTCCAACTTACCGGGCAGCGTGGTGTTCTGCTTTCGGGTTGGGGCGGGCTGAGCCAGCGCGATATTCCTGCCTCCATTTACATGGCCGATTCCATCCCGCACAGTTGGTTGTTCCCGCAGATGGCGGCTGTGGTCCATCATGGTGGTGCAGGCACAACTGCGGCCGGTCTACGCGCGGGCACGCCGACCATCACCGCGCCCTTCATCTCGCTCGATCAAAATTTTTGGGGTTGGCGGGTAGCCGATCTGGGGGTTGGCCTGCCGCCCATAACGGCGAAGCGGCTGACAGCGGAAAAGTTAGCCCAGGCAATCACCACGGCCACGACTGACCCTGTTATGCGCCAGCGCGCTTCTGAACTCGGGGCGAAGATTCGCTCCGAAGACGACGGTGTGGCGCAAGCAGTTGCCATCTTGCGCGAGATAGTGATCTAATCTTTCTTCAACGTTGGTGCTCGCTCCCCAGATCTTGATGTCGATAACGGCAAGTCGTTGGAGGTGAGACGGGTTACAGGAGCACTGCACCGCACGCCCTATCCGCCGCCGTGGGGCGGGGCGCGCTGGACGTGTGTCCGGTGTAGATTCGTTGCATCGTTTTGTACCACGTCAGGGATATGCTATTATCCGGTTGTCAGACAAAGTGCAGATCAGGGTGTTATGCGACAAATTTCGTTGGATAATCCAGAGTAAGGCAAGGAAGAAGATGGCACGAAACATTGAGATAAAGGCGCGGATTAAGAATATTGACGCCATCTTATCGAGAGCCGCCGCTCTCGCCGACCAGGGGCCTCGTGAGATTATCCAGGACGACACCTTCTTTGAATGCAAAAATGGCCGGCTGAAACTTCGCGTCCTCTCGCCTGCCGAAGGTCAGCTCATCTTCTATCGCCGTCCCGATCAGAAGGGGCCGAAGGAATCATTCTATCTCGTCTCCACCACCACCACCCCTGACGCTCTGCGCGAATCCCTGTCTTTGGCCTGCGGTCAAGTGGGGCGGGTCCACAAAAACCGAACACTGTTTTTGGCAGGGAGAACCCGCATTCATCTGGATCGGGTTGAAGGCTTGGGAGATTTCCTGGAATTGGAAGTCGTCTTGGAGGATGGGGAACGCGTAGAAACCGGCGAGGCGATTGCACAGGACCTTATGGAGAAACTCGATGTTCGACCAGACCAACTTGTCGAGGGCGCCTACATCGATCTACTGAGATTGAAGGCCGCCGAATAGGACAGTGTCGATGCGAATGTGGATGATCGGGTGCGCTCGCCGAACGGAGCGGATACGATAACCTCAGAGGTGCCCCCGTGGTACGTCTCAGATATAAACAATATCGCGTCGAGGATGAAGGCTCAAGGTTGGTATTAGAAAGGAGCCATTCATTTCCTCTCATTGTAGTTAGGCTGGCTTTGTTTTTAGTGCCTGAATCTATTTTGTTGTCGGTCCTAAAAAAGGCGACCGATAACCCACCCACACAGATTGAGGGCATAACTCTTAAACAATCGATCTGGGTGATATCGCGGATATGCGGGGGCATAGCCAAAACAAGAAGCGGCCTGGTTTTCAAACAAGAAGACCATGTTGAGAAGCGCATGATCCTGGTTCAAATAAAATAGTGAGCGCCGGGAGGCCATATGCCATTTCTGAAGATCCGCGTGCTTGAATGTAGTACCGAAGAGAAGTTGCTTTCCACGATTACCCTACCGCTCAATCTCGTAGGGATTATTGCCAAACATCTACCCGATCAAATCATTCGAATCATCTACGACAAGAATGATCCGCTGAGTGGATCGGTAGCGCTCAATCTGCGCACCGTTGCGCAAACGATTAATGCGGTGCTTTGCGAGCTAGAGGCAGGCCGGAGGAAGGGTGAAGTGAAAGGCGTGATTGCTGAAATTGAGCTGGCATCAACCCAGGTGAAGGATCTTCAGGAGAAAGCAAACCTGTCAAAGGTGGTTTTCAGCGTTGAAGATTCCTAGGTCGTAGGCCTGTCAGGCGCGGCGGATGTGGGATGTCAAAAGCCACTCGCGATCTTGCGCCAGGACCTGACACGTTTTCGCATGCTTGCAAGCAAGATCAGATCGACCTGCCCTTTGACAACCACTTCGAGCCGGACCATCCGGCGAAACCTGTCAGGTCTCACGACAGCGCGGACTGGTCAAGGCCGGGACAATCTAATCCATCCTCAATGTTAATTCTTGCCCCTCAGATCATCTCAGCGATAATGGCAAGTCGTTGGAGGGGAGATCAGCGTTGGGCGCGGATGAGATGAACGAAGCAGCAGATGGACACCAGATAAACGGATAGAGGCGGAGCGTTATCCGTTTACGGGCGCGCTGGGCGTGTGTCCGTTGTAGATTCGTTGCATCAATTTTGTGCCGCGTTGGAGATATGCTATTATCCACGCCGTTGGGCGGTCAAATTTCTATCGAAAGGTTCATTGCGATGTTGCAGCGTCCAAAATTTCCACGATCGATCAGTCTTGTCACAGCCATGTTGGCCGCGCTGTTCTTGTCGGCGTGCAGCCCGGCGAAAGTCGAAACAGCGCCAACCCCTCTCCCGACCCCGACGGCGATCCCAACCGCCGCCGCAACCAGCATCCCGATCCCGACGACGATCCCAACCGCCGTCGCAACCCGTGTAGAGGACATTATGCAAAAGCCATTGGTCACCGACAGCTATACCGCCGATCCTTCCGCGCACGTTTTTGACGGCAAACTGTACATCTATCCCTCGCATGACTTGGACCATGATAATCCGCCCAGCCAGAACGGGGATCAATATGACATGGAAGACTACCATGTCTATTCGATGGATAACCTGCAGTCGTGGCCGGTCGATCACGGGCAAGTCTTGCACGTCAAGGATGTGCCGTGGGCGACGAAACAGATGTGGGCGCCCGATGCCGCATTCAAGAACGGTAAGTACTATCTCTATTTCCCGGCCCGCGATCGTGAGGGCCTGTTTCGCATCGGCGTCGCCACCAGCCCATCACCCGCTGGCCCGTTTGTCCCGCAGGCCGAGTTTATTCCCGGCAGTTTTAGCATCGATCCCTGCGCGTTCATCGACGAGGATGGACAGGCTTATCTCTACTTTGGCGGACTGTGGGGCGGACAACTCGAAAAATGGCAGACGGGGAAGTTCGATCCCAACGGCGTGGAACCCGACGACGACCAACCCGCCCTCGGCCCTCGGGTCGCGAAACTATCGGCGGACATGTTGAGTTTCGACGGCCCGCTTGGAGAAGTTTCCATCGTCGATGAAGAGGGTCAGCCCCTGCTGGCCGATGACCATATGCGGCGCTTTTTCGAGGCGGCCTGGGTGCATAAGTACAACGGCACCTATTATCTGTCCTACTCCACCGGCGATACCCACTACATCGCCTATGCCACCAGCCAATCCCCGACCGGGCCATTCACGTTTAGAGGATATGTCCTCAAGCCTGTGCCCGGGTGGACGACGCATCATTCCATCGTCGAGTTTCAGGGGAAGTGGTACCTGTTTTATCATGACGACGAGCTATCGGGCATCGATCACAAACGCAACATGAAGGTCACCGAGTTGACTTACAACGCGGACGGCAGCATCCAGATGATCGATCCCTGATGGATTGCCGATGTAGGTGAGCGCCATTACGAAAGTGCTAATGGTGATTCGGACCATCAATCAGCACTTCCAGTTCAAGCCGACGTCGGTCTGGGCCGGGGCGGTCAAGGTCGGGACAAGGTAATCCATCTTCAACGTTAATTCTCGCCCCTCAGATCATCTGAGCGATAACGGCAAGTCGTTGGAGGTGAGATGGGCGCTGGGAGCGGATTAGTGGGCAAGGCAACAGATAGGCAACGTATAAACGGATATATGCAGAGCGTTATCCGCCTACGGGAGCACTGCACCGCACGCCCTATCCGCCGCCGTGAGGCGGGGCGCGCTGGGCGTGTGTTCGTTGTAGACTCGTTGCTTCGATTTTGCGCCATGTCGGGGATATGCTATTATCAAAATATCGGATAAAACTCTGACACGTTATTATACGACAAAGTTCGTTAGCTAATCCGTAGCTAGGCTTACAAAGGAATGTTGATGATCGAGCGCAGCGATCTAGAACAGTGGATGTCTGTCGATGCGGCGGGGCGCATTGTCCAGTCCTTCTTTGATGATCGCAAGACCTATCCGGACCACGACTTCTACTCGCGGCACCGTGGTATCAACAAAGACATTCCAGAGGAGCTGCGGCCACTTCTTCTTCTAGCTCGGAGCCTCCCTGAAGCCGAAGTGCTTCGTCTCGCGCCGCCAGCAGTCGTCGGTCCCGACGGTGAGATTCGGACTCGCGATGGCTTCGTCATCAGAGTTCAAGTGACTTCCTCATTGGAGCGGGACGGCGGATACTTGGTTCGCCAGCAACTACGCGATACTGGTTCGTACACAACAGCTGCCCGGGATACGCTCGAAGTTGTGGAGGAGAGGCTCTGCAGAATCCTCGACGCGCTAACGGAGAAGGAGCAGCGCTATCGCGAGGGCACTGACGTGCTAGTGATTCGGGAGCAGTCGGTATCTTGGGGCGACGGTCTCGAGCCAACACTGAAGGCGCGCCTGGCTGAAGAGGTGTCCACTCCGGAGCCGTCCAACTACTCCGCCACGTACATCACCTTCAACGAAGACGTGTACAGGTTACGATAAGATCTAACCAGCAATTGCACGCGACCGCCCGGACTTAGGTTTCTTGAGGTTGATTTTGGCACTTTGGGGCGTCTTTAAGGGGAAGTCTCGTCAGCGGCGTGTGAACCGCGAGGCGTTGGGCTATCCATTCAAAAGCCACTCCTAGAATCTCGCGAGTGGCTTTGTTATTAGAGTATTCGACTTGGGCGAATACCCAATCTGTTGCGCCCATCCGTCTCTCACCGTTGCGTCTCCCCCAACCA
>JAUQXC010000127.1 GCA_030834825.1 Thermoflexales bacterium | reverse complement strand
GTAAATCAACCTGGAAACTGCTCTAGAGGTTACATAGCCAGCTGAAGATAAAGGCAATTTGCCGATCGGCGGTGAGGTTGGCAGCATTGGACAAACTGCCGTCTTGCAACTCGTTCCAAATCTCATTTGCCATTTTCTTCTCAATCGCCGCGCCGATGAAGAATGTCTGCGGCATCAGGCCTTGAGCGGCAAAAGCGGTACGAATACGATTGAGCGCAGAACGGGCCGTCTTCCAATGCTCGTCGGCTCCGGCAGGATCGATACCGCCTTTCAATTCACCTAACGCCAGATATAAACGCGGTATGGAGAAGGTTTCTTTCGTCATATCGGCCAGGCGGACTTTGAGCAGGCATAAATCCACGTCGTTTCTGACCAGCGGGACAGTGAGGTTGTAAATCAGAGTGCGCGGTTGGGAACCTTTTTGCCAGCTCAGGCCGCGCAGATAAAGTTCCACATCCGCATCATCATCGATCATGGGCGACCACACGTTGGTGCTTGAATGCAACCATTGATAAGGCCGCCCTGCATTGCGCAAAGTGGAGATGAGGGCGCGGGTCAGTTTGCGCTGAGCCAAGGCGCCGCCGACATTGCGCATCGAGCCACCCAGCGTATCACCACGCGTCAGCAAAAACGAAAGACCAGCTCTTCAACGAAGTTGGCTCCGGCCGCTTCGAGGAAATTCTTGATCAGACCTTGTAACGCCGCAGTTTTATCTTCCAGCTGTAAATAAGCCAGTGCCTTGTCCGACAGTCCAGCTGCGGTTAACAGCGCCGGTTGAATCTCGGCAAATTGCAGCAAGTCGCCGGGCGTGCGGGCTTGTGAGGCGCTCGATCTCCAAGGCCTCTGCGGCTTTGTAAGCCTTTATAGCGTGGCGGGGAGTGACTAAATCTTTGCTTGATTGTAGATGAGGATAGGCTGACAAACTTTTTGCCATTGCTACCATTCAGCAAAGATGCTTTTTCGAGCAATTACAATTGCTCGACATCCGTAAACAGATCGATCATTGTGAATCACATTACTCTCGGCGGGCCAGAATTTGGAGGCGACCTTTTCAAGCTCTTCAAACGACTTACGGTATTTGTCAGCCATCTTTCCTCACCGCGAAGGGATGATTGCTCCACTCTATCTTGGATGCAAGCAAGTATAGCCAGAACGGAGACGCAGGTCAAACCTCTCGGCACTAGAGCGGTTTCCTAATCGATTTACGCTCACAGCGGATGGTCACATCCGCTGGATATGGCTATCCAGCGGGAGCGGCGGCGTATACCAAAACGGGAATTGCTCTAATTGGTAGGCCAAAGCGATCACTGCCAACCAAGGCTGAGTATGCTCACTGATCACGATCATCTGTCACGACTGAGGACACCCACTACTTCCTCACTAGCCCCTCGCGCTCGGCTACCCGCACGGCCTCTTCGCGCGAGTGAACGTCGAGCTTGGCAAGGACAGCGGAGACGTGATGATCGACCGTCTTGGGGGAGAGATGCAAGCGGGCCGCAATTTCGGCGTTGGTCAGACCTTCGGCCAGCAAAGCGAGGATGTCGAGCTGGCGCACGGTCAGCCCGAAAATATTTTCACGCGTGGTGGCACGCGGCAAGTTGCGGACACCGGCTGCGCGCAATTTTTGCCGCACGTCGTCGATGGCGGGCTGCGCACCGAGTCGCTCAAAGATCGCCAGCGCCGCCGTCTGTGCAGCAGTGTCACCCTCAGCCAGCGCACGAGCTTGCTCATACGGACAACCCAACTGCTTCCATTCTTCGGCAGCGGCGCGCCACTCACCCGCGATGTGCAGCGCGAAGGGCCGCGCCAGCCAATCGGGTAGGGGAAACCGATCGCCACAACGCCAGCGCCAGAAAGCGAGCTCACCGGTATACCAGGCGTGCCGCTTGCTCTGGGCCAGGTCATAGACAGCGCAGGCCTCTTTCAGCGCGCTCGCTCGATCATGGGCCAACCAAGCCGCCTCAGCCCGGGCGGTACGGATCGGGCAGATCCGATCGAGACTGTTCATCGCTTTAGAGAGTTCGAGTGCCTCGTCGAGCACCTTATTTGCTTCCGGATCGCCCCGACGGGTGCGCACACGCCCCAATGCCACCAACGCCGTGATCCGGCTTGTGGTTGACACGCCCGAACGGCCTAAGACAGCCGCCGCGGCCTCGCCCACTTCGTTCCATTTCCCCAGGTAAAGTTGGGTCGCTGCCAACCAGGCTTGCATGTACAGCCACAGCCGATCTAGATCATATTCGGCGGCATATGCCAACCCTTCGCTGAGGTACTGCTCGGCTTGTCGAAACTGATGCAATTCACTGGAGATGGAACCAAGATTGGCGTAGGCATGTGCGGCGGTTCCCCTGATTCCCGCATGATGCGCGGCCAAGTGATCCTGTTCCAGATGCCGGCAGCCACGCTCGTAGTCCAACATCATCCAAGCCGATCCCATGATATTTTGCGCAGATAAATATTCCACCACATCCTGGATGCCCTCCGCCAGCGCAGCCGTTTTTTCGGCCCAGCTAATCATTTCCTGAACATTGTTATTGATCATGTTGACACTGGCCTGCATGCGATAGGCCAGGGCCAGCTCGTGACTGGGCGGACGCGCTTCCAGCAATGCGATGGCTTCACGGGTGCACCGTTCCGCTTCCGCCTCTTGCCCCAGGCCGATCAACATGTTCGCCATGTGAGCAAGGACCCCACCCTGCTTAACGGGATTATCGAATTCGCGCCAGATCGGTAAGGCTTGCCGCAACGCCTTCAGGCCTATCGCTCGCTGGTCAATGAGAATACATTCCTGGGCATAGGCTTCGAGTAGCTGGGCACGCTCCACGGGTGGCAGGTCGTCGGCGAAATGAAGCGCGAGATCATAGAGGGCGGCCGATTCACGGTGGGCACTGGCGGCTGCAGCCCGACGAGCCGCGGTGGGCGCATAAGCCAGCACGGCTTCGTGATCGCCGCTGGCTTTCGCATGATGCGCCAGTCGCGCGAAATCAACGCGCGTCACCGGCGAGAGTTTGAGGGCATCGAGGACCAGCCGGTGCAAGACGATGCGCTGGTGCGGAGCAATGGCGCTCAGGATCATCTGGCGCGTCAGCTCGTGCCGAAAGACCAACCACTCGTCATGCGCCATCAACACGCCGACGTGCAGGCATTGATCGACCGCGTGCGCTTCGGCCCCCGTGACCTCGGCCAGCAGCCACGGCTCCACGCGCGCACCGATGACGGCGGCGGCGTCGAGGACAGCCCGGGCCGACGGCGAGAGACGCGCCGAACGCGCCAACACCGCATCGCGGATCGTTTCGGGCACACCGTGAAAATCACTGGCCAGGATTTCGGCGACGAAGAAAGGGTTGCCACCCGTCTGTTGATGAAGCGCGGCGGCCTCTAACGCCCGATCGCCGATCAGCGTCTGCACGGCTTTAATCGATAGAGGCGGCAGCGCCAGACGGCGGGTCGCGCCGATCGCGCTCAGATCGCCCAGTACCAGGCGCAACGGATGTTGTGGGCTGAGCTCATCATCGCGATAAGTAGCAATCAACAGCGTGTGCGTACGGCGGATGCGGCGGCCCAGATACTTGAGCAGATCGAGGGTTGCGTCATCGGCCCAGTGCATATCCTCAATCACGACGATCGTCACTTCACGTTGCAGCTCATCGAGGAAAGCGCCGAACAACGCAGCACGATCAGCCTCCGCCTCGAGCCGGGTCTTCAGCTCGCCTGGCAGCTGCGCTGCGATGTCGCGCCAGGGACCCAGCGGGCGCGGCGTAAAGAGCAGATCACACGCGCCCCACAGGACGCGCACCTCGCGTTGTGTGCGCGTGAAACGCTCAACCAATGACGTCTTACCGATCCCGGCTTCGCCGCTCACCCACACCACGCGGCCCTCCCCGGCGGCAGCCTCGGCGAGCAGCGCAGTCAGATGGTTCAGATAGGATTCGCGTTCCAGTAGCTGCATTGTCAGAGTTTATGATTCTGCCCGTGTGTCAAGCACCTGCCTGACACACCGCCCCCGTCCGGCTTTTCGCTGAGAAGCAGCGCGAAGATCTGTGGAACAGTTTACCACGATTACCCCATGGCATGCTCTTCCCGCAGGTGGCCGGGCGACGCTACGTGTGAGACCCCACTCAGCCGGCCGGTTCGCGGATCTGGCGCGTAGAAACCTGGACGACAACCAGTGGCAGCCTATCAGCCCCACGAAGATCTAGCGTGTCGTCACCAGCAGTTTCAGGCGTGTGGGCGGCGATGGCTACTCGATGTTCCTGCAAGCGCTGAATCCTTACGACTTCGGTCCGGCGCTCGATCAGGCCACCACGGATTACATCACCCTGAATCCACCGTACACGCCCTTCCTCGACGGACGCGTGAGCACGGTGAAGAAGAGGTTTACGCCGAATGTGATTGCATCCACAAGCACAGTTGTAGTGCGCAAGTTCAGTGAATTCATCCGGGTGGTAGGTTACAATTAATCTTGTGCCGCTGACCGCTACATCTCTGTAACGCTGGAGGAAACGACATGCCTTCCAAAACCATCCACATCAATCGCGCACCGGTTTTGACCCTCTGGGCCAGCATCGTCGCTGAACAGCTGGGCTACAATCGTCAAACTGCACTGACGCTGGGCAAGGCGGTGGCCGGACTGAATGCCTACTCGAAAGGGCGCCGCCTGGGTATCTTTGAAGAGCCTACCCAGAAGCCGTCGTCGAAAAAATCGGCCGCGAAAACGATGAAAATCACCTTGCTCGGTCGGCCTGTCCCTGCCGTGCGTACGCCGCAGGGACTGCGGGCGACGGCCAAGGAGCAACCCATCGAGCCGGAGAGCGTGCAGCGCTATCTGGAGCGATCCTTTGGCGACGACCTGGCTGAAGTGCAAAAGGCGCTAAAGACGTTGGCGCGGGCTTATCCATCCGATCGGCTGGCCGAACGAGCTTACGAACTCTATGAAAATTTTCGTCCCGTCGTTCCCGACGGCACAAAAGGGTGGGGAGCCAAGGGGGTCTTAAAGCTGGAGCAGCTTCGTGCTCTGGCGAAAAAGGCGTCTTGAACCGCGCCCTGCCTCATGACCCACTTCCTCTCACCCCGCGCCGATCAGCGCCGCGCCTGTTAGCGAATTTCTCCCAGTTCGGGTTGATCCACTCCTCTATTGATACTTTTTTTAGGAGACTGCAAGGACTTTTTTAGGTACTCCATGCTAAGATGTTAGCGTATTCATCAGCTGCGGACTTCACGTCCTGTTAACCTCATCGTGAAAGTTCTCAGGCTGGCACTCACGACCTGAAGTCGCGGGAGTAGCAAGATTTAGCAGTTCGTTGAATCTGTAAAAGCAAGTTACTCAGTCTCAGCTCAAGAAAGGAGAAAAGGAAATGGGTATTTTATCGTGGATCATCGTAGGTTTGATTGCCGGTTGGCTGGCGGGGGCCATGATGCGAGGCCGTGGTTATGGCGTCGTGGGCAATATCGTCATTGGCATTGTCGGTGCCGTAATCGGGGGTTTCCTCGCCGGTGCCCTATTCGGGGTACCTGATGCGGTCAACGGCATTAACATTACCAGCATCGTGGTCGCCTTCCTGGGTGCAGTCGTGCTGATCGCCGTGGTCAGGGCGCTTCCAGGTCCCTCGTCGGTGTAACGCTAGCCAAGCTCAACAGATGATAGATTGATAATTAAAGGGAGCCATCACTATGGAAATGAATTCTTTGAAAGAGCTGTATGTCGAGCACTTGCGTGATCTCTACAGTGCCGAGAACCAAATTACGAAGGCTTTGCCCCGCATGGCGAAGAAGGCCAACTCAGAAGAGCTGAAGCGGGCTTTCAAAGAGCATCTGGAGCAGACCGAAAATCAAATTGCCCGGTTGGAGCAAATCTTTACCACAATCGAGAAAAGCCCGCGCGGCAAGAAGTGTGTCGGTATGGAGGGGCTGATCGAGGAGGGCAAAGAGGTCCTGTCGGAGAAGATGGAGGCCGAGGTCAGGGATGCGGCCCTCATCGCTGCGGCCCAAAAGGTGGAGCACTACGAAATTGCGGCCTATGGCACTGTGCGGGCTTATGCCGAGTTACTCGGTGAGGAGGAAGCCGTGCAGCTTCTCACTGAAACACTGGAAGAGGAGGCGGCCACCGACGAGAAGTTAACCGGGATCGCCGAAAGCACCATCAACGTTCAGGCGCTGAATGGTGAGATGATGGAAGAAACGGCATAGCCTTAAAGCTAGGTAGTCAGCTGAAAAGTCCTCGACCCGTGGAAGAGGTTCAGGACTTTTCAGCTTGCCTGAGCCAGCAAGTGGACAAGAACATGGCCCAACAGAGATCTAAAACTCCGCAAAATCCTCCACCAGAACCGAGCCGCCAATCTGGAATTGAATCCGTCTTGCGACCTCGGCCTCAGGCAGAAAAAGAGAGTCAGCGGGGCAGCGGCCAACCAGCCGAGGTCGCACCTGGCTATGTCTTTCTAGCTTCAGACGCTGCCGCTTATCTGACGGGGCAAGTGCTGCCTCCAAACGGCGGCGAGACCATCAATGGCTAACACCCTGCCCGCCTGTTATTGGTGCAGCACTGTCATCGCTACTGCCAGACTTACTCGCATCAGGTAGAATTAAATTATCGGGACCCTGCTCTGATCGGTCTTAAGAGACCGGGTTGAAATGGCTAAAACTCCGCCCCCCAAGTTAAGCCGTGGAGATGATTCGAGCCAAATGACGCAATGTGTTGGGTGGTCTTTCGAGGTTAGCTGACTGGGTTTTATCGGCCTTGAATTGTCAGCATCCAGCCGCTACTTCGGATGCCTCCTGCCGACCCATCTTTGGATACAAGACCTGCCGTTGAAAGGGAGGACTTATCATGTTGGATCATCTATTGCTCCCACTTGACGGATCACAGTTGGCGGAATGTGTTCTGCCCCACGCCGTAACCCTGGCCCAGGCTTTTGGCGCGCGCGTGACAGTGATGCGGGTTCTGGAGAAACCCACCACTCCCGAAAAAACTCACATGGTCGATCCGATCAACTGGCATATTAGCAAAGCTGAGGCGCGGGCTTATCTGGAAGGCACCGCCAACCGATTCAACGCACTGGGGTTAAGCGCCGCGACCAGTCTGCTAGAAGGCTCGGCCGCCGAACGCATCATCGAGTATGCGCACGAGCACAATGTCGATCTGGTGCTGTTCAGCAGTCACGGCAACAGCGGCCTCAGCGGTTGGAACATCAGCAGCATCGTCCAGAAGATCGTTCTGCGGATTTATCGGCCCGTGATGGTCGTGCGCGCGTACCAGCCGGTAGCGGCCGATCTCGAAAGTTTTCATTACCGGCGCCTGCTGGTTCCGCTCGACGGTACACAACGCGCCGAGTGTGTGCTGCCCTGGGCCAGCCAGCTGGCCGTTAAACACCAGGCGCAGCTGCTGTTGATTCACGTCGTGCGTCAACCGGATATGCCACGGCACGTGCCGCTGACCCCCGAAGAGCAGGACCTGCTCGATCAGATCGTCGAGCGCAATCGGGTGGAAGGGATCAAGTATCTGGAGCAAGTAAAAGCGCGCTTGCCCGCCCAAACCGAAACTCGGCTGCTGATCAGCCCCCGGATTGCCTCGGCCTTGCATGAAATCACCGAGCAAGAACAGATCGATTTGATCCTGATGAGTGCTCACTGCTATTCAGCCGATACCCACTGGCCGTATGGCAGTGAGATCGTCAGTTTCCTCGCCTATGGCAATTCGCCGCTGCTCATCATGCCCGATGTGCCTCCCGAAACGTTGGAGCAGTCTAAAGCCCAGGCGGCAGCTCAGATCTACGGAGTACGTTGACGCATGACAGTTAATGTCTTCGAAACCGCGCTGCGCGTCGAGCCGGCGTCAGCGGATTCGTCCCTGCCCGAAACCGATCCGCTGGCCGAACTCGCCCGCCAGCTGGCCCACAGTCATGCCACCGCCCAGGCTGGTGGGATGACCGCCCCTCTCTTAAGTCTGCTCAAAGATCACGAACACTTGCTGCAAGAGGCGCATACACGGTTTGCCGCCGCTGGGGATGAAGGACTCAGCTTTTCTTACGCGGCCGAATGGCTATTGGATAATTTCTACATGGTGCGGCAGACGCTGCGTCAGATCCGTGAAGATATGCCACGCGGCTATTACCGCCAGCTGCCCAAGCTAGTAGGCGGACCTCTGCCCGGTTATCCCCGCGTCTATGCCATGGCCCGCGTGATCACGCGCGAAACCAGTGCGCTGCTGGATAGCGGTCAGCTGCGACGCTTTGTGCACGCTTATCAGACCGTGACGCCGTTGACCATGGGCGAGTTGTGGGCCTTGCCGATTATGCTCTTGTTCAGCTTGGTGGAATATCTGGCCACCGCCATCGCCCGCGTAACAGAGCTGCCGCTGACAAAATCTAGCGCGTTGTTGGCGCCTCAGATCAAAGAGGGCAGTGAAGATACCATCGTCGCCAATAGTATTGTCAGTCTGCGCGCCATGGCGACCGAAGACTGGAAGATCTTTTTCGAAGAGGTCTGTCTGGTCGAGCAGGTGCTGCGCGACGATCCGGCGGACGTGTATCGCCAGATGGATTTTGAGACGCGCGATCGTTATCGGAAAGTGGTTGAGAAACTAGCCAGGCCGACCGAAGGCAGCGAGATCGAAGTGGCGCAGACGGCAATCGACCTCGCGCACGAAGCCGATCGGGACGACACGAATTCCCACGCGATCCGCTACCAGCACGTGGGTTACTATCTCGTCGCTAGCGGGCGGACCACTCTGGAAGCTCGACTGGCTTACCGACCCTCGCCGCAAGTGCAGCTGCAACGCTGGCTGTTCAAGCACGCCACGTTGACCTACCTGGGCAGCCTGGCCGTGCTCACTGGTCTGATCCTGCTGTTGCTCAATCAGGCAGTGTTGGCCGCCGGCGGATCAGCAATTCACCTATTGGCGGTCACCGTGCTGGCTTTAGTTCCGGCTAGTGGGACGGCGATGACCGTGGTCAATTGGATCATCACGCATGTTACTACGCCGCGCGTCCTGCCGCGTCTGGAGTTTGAAGACAGTCTTCCGGTTGAGCTGAGCACCATGCTGGTCGTGCCCACGCTCATCTCCAGTAAGGAAGATGTAGATAGCTTGCTGCGACAAATGGAGATGCACTATCTGCGCAACGCTACACCGAATCTTCACTTCGCGTTGCTGACCGATTTCGCCGATGCGGCGGCCCAACACCTGCCGGATGACACCCGTCTGGTGGAATATGCCGTGGCCGGCGCCACGGCTCTTAACGACAAATATGGCACCGCGACATTCCGGCCTTTCTTCTTCTTTCACCGGCAGCGCTTGTGGAATGCCAGTGAAGGCGTCTGGATGGGTTGGGAGCGCAAGCGCGGCAAGCTGCACGAGTTCAACCAGCTGCTGCGGGGCAGCACCGTGACGTCCTTTAGCACCGTGGTGGGTGATCGCAGCGTGCTGCCGCGTATCAAATTCGTCATTACCGTCGACGCGGATACGATTATCCCTCGCGGTCAGGCGCGCCACCTGATCGGCACACTGGCCCACCCGCTCAATCAGGCCGAGTTCGATCCGCGGACAGGCCAAGTCGTCGCCGGCTACACGGTGTTACAGCCACGCACCGAGATCAATCCGCTCAGCGCCAATCGCTCATTCTTTACGCGCATCTTTGCCGGCGACACCGGGCTTGATCTCTATACGCTGGCGGTGTCCGACGTGTATCAGGATCTCTTCGCCGAAGGTATCTACGTGGGCAAAGGCATCTACGAGGTCGATGCCTTTCAGCGCAGCCTGCAGGGTCGCGTGCCTGAAAACTCGCTCCTGAGCCACGACTTGTTTGAGGGCGTGAACGGCCGCGTGGGCCTGGTCACCAACGTGGTGCTATTGGAAGATTATCCGCCGCACTATCTGGTGCACACGCATCGCCTGCATCGTTGGATTCGCGGCGATTGGCAGCTGCTGCCGTGGGCCTTGAGTGTGCGGCGCAACGGCGTGCGCCTGTCCGTGATCGATCGTTGGAAGATCGTGGACAATTTACGACGCAGCCTGTTGATGCCCACTCTGCTGGCTTTGTTCTTAGCCGGTTGGTTGTGGTTACCCGGATCAACAGTTGCCTGGACATTGATCACACTCACCCTACTAAGCGCTCCCTTATTCATGAGCCTGGGCAGCGCCTTGTTTGGCTTGGTACGCCGGCCTACGCGTGAGGCGCTGCGCCCGCTGCGCTCCGAGTTGGCGCGCTGGTTTCTGGCCGTGGCCTTTCTGCCTTATGAAGCACTCCTAGCCCTTGATGCTATCCTGGTGACTTTGGTGCGCGTGTTCATTACGCATAAGCACTTGCTCCGCTGGGTGACGGCGGCACGCGCCCTGCGGTTGTTCGGCGCTGAGATGGAGGCCAGCATAACGGTGCGGCACATGATCTCTGCCCTGATCGCGTCAATTGTGATAGCGCTGTTGATCGAGTTGTCTCGACCTGCGGCGCTGGTCGTGGCTTTGCCTCTGCTGATGGTGTGGGTGCTTTCCCCGTCACTGGCATTCCTGATCGGCCGCCCGTTGAGTTATCGAACGGAAACGTTGTCCGCTCAGCAGCGGCAGGAATTACGCATCCTGGCGCGCCGCACCTGGTTATTCTTCGAACGTTTTGTAGGACCTGAGGATAACTGGCTCCCGCCCGATCATTTCCAGGAGACGCCGCGCGGTCTGCCCGCGCATCGCACCTCGCCGACTAACATCGGACTATTGCTGCTGGCCACCCTCGGCGCGTATGACCTGGGATACATCGGCATTGTGGGCATGGCGCTGCGCATCCGCGATACCTTTGAGACATTGCTCAAACTGGAACGCTATCGCGGACACTGGCTCAACTGGTATGACACGCGCAACCTGCAACCGTTGTCTCCGGCCTATGTCTCCACGGTTGATAGTGGCAACCTGGCGGCTAGCCTGCTGGTGTTAAAGCAGGCCTTTGTGACCTTGCCGCATGCACCCGTCTTGCGCTGGCAGCGGCGCGACGGGTTACTCGATACGCTGGATATGTTGAACGAAGCGGTAGGAACAATCAGCGCCATTGAACTTAAAACCGAGGTCGCTGTGCTCCAGGATTTTCTCGGCACGCTGCGCCAGCAAATCCTCGACGTCGGCGACGATCCCGCCCGCTGGCTGAGCCTGATCGAGCACTTATCGAAAGCTGGATGGGAAGCATTGAATCAACGCTTGCTGCAGCTGGTAAACCCCAACATCGATCTGTTGGATGTTGACACCTTGCATAGCCTGCGCCTGTGCGCCGATCGCTTGCAGCAGCACTTAGAAGCCATTGCACGCGAAATCAATCTGCTGACGCCTTGGTTGTGGCCGTTGTCTCAACCGCCGGCCAGCTTCATTGATCCCGCTACGCCAGAGGTCATCCGCACGGCGTGGCAAGCGTTACAGCAGGCTTTGCCGTCCACCACGCCTCTGGCCGATATTCGCGCGGCCTGCGACGCCGGTCAGGCCCGGCTGCAACAGCTGCGACAGCGGCTGGCCGAACACCACAGCCTCTCCGATCAGGCGCAAGCCTGGTGTACGCGGTTGGATGAAACCCTGAACTCTGCGCGCCTGGCCGTTGAACCGATCATGATTGGTTACCGCGAGTTGATCGAACGGTCTGAGGAATTTTTCCGTGCGCTGGATTTTCGCTTTTTGTATAATGCGCAGCGCAAGGTGTTTCACATTGGCTACAACCTGGCAGCCGATCGGCTGGACAACAACTTCTACGATCTCCTGGCTTCAGAGGCTCGCATCGCCAGCTTGATCGCCATCGCCAAACGCGATGTGCCGCAGACCCACTGGCTGCATCTGGCTCGACCCCTCACCCAGGTCAACGGCGTGCGCGCGCTGCTCTCGTGGAGCGGCACGATGTTTGAATACCTGATGCCGATCCTGTTCATGCGCAGTTATGATGACACGTTGCTCAACCAGAGTGTGCGCGCTGCCGTCGATTGCCAGATCGCCTATGGACGTAGCAAAGACGTGCCTTGGGGCATCTCCGAATCCGCTTACTATCACTTCGATGCCGCGCTGAATTATCAGTACCGCGCCTTTGGGGTCCCGGCCCTGGGCTTCAAGCGCGGCCTGGGCGAGGATCTGGTGGTTGCGCCGTATGCTTCGTTGCTGGCGCTGGCCCTGCGGCCCAAAGCCGTGGTCGAAAACATTCAGCATTTCAAGCAGCTGCAGATGCTGAGCCACTTTGGGCTGTATGAAGCGATCGATTTTACGGCCGGTCGCCTGCCTGCGCTGCAAGACTCCGCCATCGTGCGCGCGTACATGGCTCATCATCAAGGGATGATCCTCCTGGCGCTGACCAACTACCTGGGCGGCGACAGCATGGTGGAACGTTTCCATCAGGAGCCGCACATTCAAAGTGTGGAGCTGTTGCTGCAAGAACAGGTTCCAGCAGTTGCGCCCCTCGAGTTTCCACAGACCGAAGAGGCGCCGGCCCTGCGCCCGCCCCAACCCCAGGTATCGATCACCGGCTGGCAGGCGCCTATCGATGCGCCACTGCCGCAAGTGAACGTCTTATCCAATGGCCGCTACAGTGTGTTCATCACTAGCGCCGGGGGCGGTTACAGCCACTGGCAGGATATCGATCTGACACGCTGGCACGCCGACACCACGCTCGATGACTGGGGCAGCTGGTTGTACCTCAAAGACTTGAGCAGTAGCGAGCAATGGTCGGCCGCGTTTCAACCTTGCGGGCAACGGAGCGAGAATCAAGAGGCGCATTTCTATCCGCACATGGTCGAGTTTCGCACCCAGCAACTGGGCATCGCGTCGACGCTGGATATCACGATCGCGCCGGATGACGACATCGAGATTCGACGCCTGACGCTGGTCAACCACACCGATCGCGCCCGCCGCCTCAACGTGATCAGCTACGCCGAGATTGCGCTGGCCGCACCGACGAGCTATCACCGGCATCCTGCCTTCAATAAGCTGTTCATTGAAAGCGAATATCTGCCGCACGCCCATGCCCTGCTGTTTCGCCGCCGGCCGCGATCGGCAGGCGAGAAACCGGTATTTCTGCTGCACGCGTTGATCACGGCCCGTCCCAGCCAGGCCAGCGGCGCGCACGAAAGTGATCGCCTGAAGTTTGTGGGACGCGGTCATTCGCTCCGCGCACCTGCCGCACTCGATCAGGCCCGCGGCTTATCGGGCACCGTGGGCGCGACATTGGATCCCATCATGTCACTGGGCCAGATCATTGAATTGAAACCGCATGCCAGCGTGCAGCTGGTCTATCTGACGGC
>JAUQXC010000126.1 GCA_030834825.1 Thermoflexales bacterium | reverse complement strand
TCCGGAATTTGCTGAAGCCTGGTAAAGCCAGTCTCAATCATATCACACGGACGGCCGCGGTTGGTAAAGAAACTTTAACAGGTTGCCCCAGCGGCGGCAAAGGTGACGGCGCTTCAAACTCAAACACCAGATCGATCTCGTGCGCGCGCACGACCACCCGTCGATAGCGCCCACGAAAGGAGACTGCTTGCAAGCGGCCGTGCAGCACCGTGGTGGATGACGTTTCAACAGGCTCTTGATCGGGTACGATCGTGGCAGCCTCCGATCGAATGAGCAGCGTCACCGCTTGATCGGACTGGAGCGATCGATCGGCGGTGGCGGGCAGCAACCCGATCGAGGTGTGGACCACTGCCACGTTTGCGGCATAGCTTAGTACTGTGCCATCGATCAGATTTGGCATGCCCAGGAAGCGCGCGACAAATTCGGTGGCGGGCTGAGCATAAATCTGTGGGGGCGTAGCGATCTGCTCGATGCGGCCCGTATTCATCACGGCCACGCGATCGGCCACGGCGAAGGCTTCCTGCTGATCGTGCGTGACATAGATCGAAGTGAGGTGGGCGGCCTTCAAAATGCGGCGCAGTTCGATCATCAACTCCTCACGCAATTGACGATCGAGCGCGCCCAGCGGTTCATCCAGCATCAACAGTTTGGGTTCAGGGGCCAGGCTGCGGGCCAGGGCCACGCGCTGCCGTTCGCCGCCCGAGAGTTGATGCACGTCCCGCTTCTCGAAGCCGCTCAACCCGACCAGGTCCAATGCTTCACGGCCCAACTGCTGAATGTGATCGGCGGGTAGATTCTGCATCCGTAATCCGAAGATCACGTTGTCCCAGACGTTCTTGTGCGGAAACAACGCGAAGTCTTGAAACATCAGGCCGAAGTTGCGTTGATGCACGGGCACGCCCTGCACGTCCTGCCCCTCAAAGGCGATCGTGCCGTTGTCGGCTGTTTCCAGCCCGGCGATGATGCGCAGCAACGTCGTCTTGCCGCAGCCCGACGGGCCGAGCAGACAGACGATCTCGCCGGCGTCGATGTCCAGCGAAACATCGTCGAGGGTGAGTTTGCCGTCAAAGGCTTTGGAGAGATGAGCAACTTGCAGGAACGCCATGGCGCAATTATAACGTAGGTTGTTTATGCTGCTTCGTTTCCACCTTGCCCGCAAACCCCGTCGGGCTTGCCAGAGAGTCGGGTGCGTGGTACTAATGGCAACATCCAGGTTGCCAATCAGCATTCCACCTCCATTGCCAAATCAGCCAGCGCTACTCCGCGCGGGAAGGAAAGCAAGAAATGAGCATCACCAGTCACTGGGTCACGGTGCAGGGTCTAAAGATTCACTATCTGGCAGCAGGAGAAACCGGCTCTCCCGTCGTCTTGTTGCACGGCGCGGGAGTTGATTCAGCCTCACTGTCCTGGCGTTTAACGCTGGAACCGTTAGCAGAAACCCATCGCGTCTTTGCGCCCGACTTGCCGGGTTACGGCCAGAGCGCCAAGCCGGATGTCCAATACAACACCGATTTCTATATCGATTTTATGATCCAGTTTCTGGATGCCTTGCAGTTGCAGAAGGTCTCTCTGGTGGGGCTTTCCATGGGCGGGGCGATTGCGCTGGGTCTTACTCTGCGTTGTCCTGATCGGGTCGAGAGGCTGGTGCCAGTGGATGCTTATGGCCTCATGCCCAAGGTCGCGTGGCACAAACTATCGTATCTGTATGTGATCACACCTTTGAATGAGTGGTCTTACTGGTTCTTCAAGCGTAGTAAAAGCATGGTGCGTTGGAGTTTGCTCTCCAGTTTAATCTCCAGTCCCGATCGGCTGTCTGAGGAACTCGTGAACGAAGTGTATCAAGCGGCCCAGGATCCCAGTGCCGGCAAAGCCTTTGCTTCGTATCAACGGTTCGACCTGGACTGGCAAGGTCTGCGCACCAACTATCTCGATCGCCTGCACGAGATTGTGGTGCCCACTTTGTTTGTGAACGGCGAGAAAGACGCGGGTGTGCCGGTAAAGTATGTCCAACAGGCACATGATTTGGTCAAAGACTCCCGACTCTATATCATGCCAGAGTGCAAACATTGGCCGCAGCGGGATAAGACGGAAGAATTCAACCGTGTCGTGAAGGACTTTCTCGACGCTTAACGGGGTGAGGTGTTAGGCCGACACGTTAAAACTCGCCAATCTCACCGATCCGGAAGCGATCGATGGCGACGAGGCTGATCGCGACGACGAGCATCAGCACAGTGCTCATCGCCATGGCCTGGCCGTAGTTCAGCGATCCGGGTTGGCTGAGGTAGCGGAAGATGGCGTAGGGTAGGGTGGGCATCTCCGCGCGCGCCAGCATGGCCGTGGCGCCGAACTCGCCCAACGAGACGGCGAAGGCAAAGGCGCCGCCGATCAGCAGCGCCCGCCCGAGGATGGGCAGATCGACCTCGCGCCACACACGAGAGGGGTCCGCGCCCATGACGGCCGCCGCCTCGCGCAAATTCGATCGGATGCTGCGCAGCGCGGGTGTGATGGTGCGCACGACAAACGGAAACGCCACCAGCGAATGCGCCAATGGGATCATGATCCACGCTGAGCGCAGCGCCGGAAATCCGATGAGGAAGCCAAAGCCCAACGTGACGGCCGAGGCGCCCAACGGCAGCGCCCAGATGGGTTCACTCCAGCGTGACAGGCGGCCCTTTCCGGCGGCGACATAGGCAGCCACGGTCCCGACGATCAACGCGATCAGCGTCGTGATGCCGGCAAATAACAGTGAATTGCCCAACGCCGTCAGCGGCGGCACGAACAACACCGAGCCGCGCGGATTCGTCGCCAGGTTCAGATAATTGTCGAAGGACAGCGTGTTGTTCACGACGAACGATCGGACGAACAAGGCGCCCAGCGGCAGCAGCAGCAGACTCAACAGCGCGATCGTCACGCTGAGCAACAGCGCCTTGGCGCGCTGCGTGGCCGGCCGCTGTTGCGTGATCTGACGCGGCCGCAGATCGAGCGGCACCCCGGCGCGATTTTGCAACCGCGTGTAGATCACAATCAGGGCAAAGGTGCAGGCTAACTGTACCAACGCCAAGGCCGTGGCTGTGGGCAAATCAAAATTGATCAAGGTCTTGCGATAGATCGCGGTTTCGATTGTGTCGAACTGTGGGCCGCCCAGGATCAAGATCACGCCGAACGAGGTGAAATCGAAGATGAAGACCAGCAGCGCCGCCGCGAAGATCGCCGGTCGCAGCAGGGGCAGGGTCACTTCACGGAAGGCGCGCCAGCGATTGGCCCCCAACACCCGCGCGGCCTGCGTCACCTGCGGATCGAGGTTGGCCCAGAAGCTACTGATGAGGCGCAGCGCCACGGCGAAGTTGTAAAACACGTGCGCCAGCAGGATGATCCAGATGGTGTTTTGAATATCGAGTGGGGCATAGTCCACGTTGAGCAGCGTTTTCAGCGCTGCATTGATCCAGCCGCGCGGACCGATCAAGGCCATGAAGCCCGCTGCCACGATGACCGTGGGCATGACGAAGGGCACCAGCGTCAACGCGCTGATCAATGACTTGCCGCGAAAAGTATAGCGGGCCATCACGTAAGCGGCCGGAAATGCGGCCAGCAGCGTCAACCCCGTCGAGACGGCGGCCTGCCAGAAGGTAAACCACAACGTCTCGCGGTAGAACTCACTCCCGATGATTTTCCCGAACGCCGAGAGATCGATCACGCCTGCCGGGGCAAGTCCGCGCGCGGTGATACTCGCCAGCGGGTAGAAGAAGAAGATGGCGAGAAAGGCGAGAGGGAGAACAATCAGTAAGCGTTTCATCGGCATGAATTATAGCGCAGCGGGTGATTGGCGCGAGTGGAAAAGTATTTGGATGAAAGGCGTTTGCATTTTCTGGCCGGCCAGGAGTACAATAAACCTTAACAACGCTTGCGCCACGGCTCTTCACGCGAGACGCGTGACTTGAATTTCCAGGCCCCGTCGGCGTTTTGACTCAGTTTAACTCAGGATTACGTGCACGCATAGCGTGCCGGGCGGGAAGCGGCTGAGTAATAGCGTCATTTACAAGATAATGGACATTGACTTGTCAGCCAGCGGTCCGCGCAAGCGGGTGTGAGCTGGCGGCATTCCTTCAAGGTAATGGGCGGTGGTCTTGGGATCGGCGTGACCCATGAGGGATTGTATATCGATGGTGGACGCGCCAGATTCAGCCAGGCGGTGAGCAAACGCGGCTCGCAGGGTGTGTGCGGTCACGCGTTGATGGAGTCCCGCACGCTTGACGGCCGCGGTAATGGCCCGCTGGAAATTCGATTCATCCATGTGATGTAAGACAACCTGACGGGTGCGCGGATCAACGGACGGAAGGCGGGCTGGGAAGAGGTAGAACCATTCCCACGAAGTTGCGGCAGAGCGGTACTTCCGCGCGAGGGCCGGGGGCATGGAGACCGGGAGATCGGGGTTATCTGTGTGACGGCGGCGTAGCGCAGCGAGATGAGCGCGAAGTCGGCTGAGGAAGGTTTCGTCGGCGGGCAAGAAGGTCGCCCGGTCACGGTTGGATTTGGTGTCGTGAATGGTGAGGGTGAGGTTAGCAAGGTCAATGTCCTTGACCCGCAGCCGCAAGCATTCCGTAAGGCGCAGGCCGGCACCGTACATGAGGCAAGCGGCCAGATAGGCGACGCCGCTGAGGTTGTCGAGAATGCGGCGAACTTCAGCCGCCGACAGGTAGGGCTGGACGTAGTGGGTTTTCTTGGCGCGGAGGGCGGCGACATCGCCGAGAGGCTTCTTGAGCACTTGGGCATAGAGGAACAGCAGTGCGGCCAAGGCCTGATTCTGGGTGCTGGCAGAGACTTCCAGGTCAGTAACCAGGTAAGTCAAGAAGGCTTCCACTTCGGGTTGGCCCAAGTCGTTGGGGTGGCGCAATTTGTGAAAGCGGACGAAGCGGACGTACCATTGGACATAGGCTTGTTCGGTGCGGTAAGAGTAGCCGCGCAAGCGGATGGCGGCACGGAGTTGATCGGCGAGTTTGGGTGGTTGGGTGCTTGACACGGCGGCATTTTAGCATGTACTAACAACCGGAGTCAAGATAATAATAGTTGGGTGGCACTTCATCGCTTGAAGTTATAACAAAGCAAGAGCCTCATGAAAACCTCTATCGCGCTGCAAACACACTCGCTGACCATCTCTCACGAAGAATGCTCGTCATTCGGAACACCAGCAGATGAGGTTCTTCTGGTAAGAGCAAGTGACGCCGAACTCAACACCTTAACAAGAATCGAAGTAACAAGCGAATCCCTGCACAGAATCGTCTACGTTCACTGGCGAGTAAATTTCGGTGGCGAAAGTTTTGGTGCATTGCTCAACGAGGAAGCGCCCACACTGTTTGTTGGCGCGGGCACGCTATCCGCATCGATTGATCTTCAGAATATGAAAGTCGTCCACGAAAACCTGGTAACTTTGTTCTGGGGATTTCAGCAAGTAGGGCAGTGGATATTGGAATTAGGCGAACTAGATTGTTTTCTATATGATCGGAAAGGTAGTCTGCTCGCGTCAGCGCCCGTTGATCCGCCATACGAATATCACGTCACTGATGATGGCATCAGATTCGAGTCGATCAACTATGGCACGCACTGGCTGCGCTTTCCAAAGTAGAAAAGCGTGCTATATTGTGCGAAGCAGTTAGCACACTTTTCCCAAGCCGTGCCACCCAACACGGCGTGCAGCCGACGTTGCCCAGCTGCGTAAGTTGAGCGGTATTTTTGACCACTGTCGTTCTGGTGGGTGGCAACGCGGCTGACGCCCGGCCGTTATGCCGCCCGTGGCACATCAGGCAAAGACAAGACTATCATGAATCAGCTGTTCACCCGAGACGACGCATGGAGCGGAGGATTTTATGAGTTGGTTCTTGAACTCCCTGAATCTTCGGCTATCGGCGCGAAGAATGCATTGGCTCAGTTGTGGTCGTATTCTTCGCTCACAGGATGCTTCTTGCGACGGGATATTGAACCAGCTAATCAACCTCAGGTCTCACCGTTAGACATTGAAAATGAAGGGCATTGGTATGGAATTGCCACACTCCCGAACGGAAAAACAAGTGTGTGCGGGAGTTTTTGGGGTGACTATCAAGCCAGTGGTTGTTGGTTGACGTGGTATCTTCCGCTCGGCTCATTAGGAACGGCGTATCCAGTTCGCGCTTATCCTTTCAATCTGAAAACGGAACCATCCCCTGAACCGTGGATAAATGAAATTAGCACTTGGTTGAAGGATATTGCTATCAGCATCTACCCACAGCTGAGATTCAAACTGGCGATCATTGGTTATGAAGTTGACTTCTTTGAAGTCAAAGCAAAACTAAACGAAGGAATTCCAAGCCAACGCTGGGAAAGCCTTTTGATACCATCCGAAGATAAGTTCGTGTGGTATCCACAGACCATCTACGAGCCACCATATACAATGGAAAAGCGGTTGCGCTAATACGGGCGGCGGCCCAACACGGCGTGCAGCCGACGTTGCCCAGCTGCGTGAGTTGAGCGGTGTTTTTGACCATTGTCGTTCGTGTGGGTGGCAACGCGGCTGACGCCCAGCCGTTATGCCGCCTAAGCCAGCACGAATTCGGTTTTCAATGAGCGACCAAGCAACATGGATCATTCGGAACATCTGAAGCAACAAAGGAACATTTTTGAGCAGGCACGTGCAATTCTCAAGAACGATAGTCGAGTTCTTGGAATGGTCACTGTCGGCTCATATGCTCGAAGTGAACAAGATGCATTTTCGGACATAGATGTGGTGTGTTACTTGCGTGACGAAGAGCGAACTGGACGCCAAGAGCTGTATGACCAAGTTGGCAATATAGCTCCGGTACTTTGGAAACTCTGGATCTATGATTTGCATGCCTTGTATTTGTTTGAGAATGGCGTACGACTGGATTTGGATTTCTGTAGGCCCAGTGAGATTTCGGCGAATACTGCCTATGCGTATACGGATGCTTCCATTCTGTATGATCCGGAAGGTGTGTTAGGTCAATCCCTAACTGCTGTGGGTCAACTGCGGGTAGCTGAGCATCCCAAATGGTTCCAGCCTGGCGATTTAGCGATGGTCGACTGGTTCTTTTGGATGTTTCGCCAAATTGTGTGTTGGGCCAAACGAGGAGCGCAAGGGGACTATCGCGCCTATAACAAGTTGTCGAACGCAGTAGACTCGCTGGCAGAAGTTCGGAGCCGGTTGGTGGAAATGCGTCTGTGGACGTTAGGCTGGCAGGACTATCTGGGACGGATTGACGCCGAATGCGCCAAGCGAATAGGACAAACCTATCCACACCTAACAGCAGACGAAGTGATAAAGTGCGCGAAGTTGCTCTTGGACGAGTATGAATATGTTTGTCCCGCCTACTGCCAAAAAGCAGGGTGCGCATATCCAGCACATAAGGTAGTAGTAATTCGCCGTCTGATAGCAGAGTTTGAGCAACTCACTTAAAGATAAAGGCGGCATAACAACGGTATGCAGCCGACCGCCTAAGCTGCGTGAGTTGAGCATCAAGTGAAACCGTTAGCGTTGTGATCGGTGGCGGCGGCTGATACCGAACCCGTTAGCCCGCCACTTGCGCTACACAAAGGGTGCAACCGCGTTTTGTAAGGCAAGACAGAAGTGCTGGTCAAATCGGGTTGTTCTCAGATGATCTCATCGCACGAGACGAATGCTGTTTGAAGATGGATACGTAGGCAATGACTTTGAATCCTCAGATCCAAGCCCTGTGGCAAGAACATTCAGCGGCCATGTTTCCTAAAGAATATGGCGGCAAAGAGATCGACGGCGTTGATTTGGTGCTTTTGGACGCAGACACCAGCGGCTGTATACAAACGTTAGTGAGCAACGGCGGTCAGTTGGACATTTGGCGCACCGCTATTTTAGGTTTATGCTACAGAGACCTTGCTGTGGTAACTACTTCACTCCATGGTGAAGCGCGAGAGTATTTTACTCGTTTAGAGACATTAGCAGGCGTGGCTCTTCGCGCGATTAGAGACACACTACGGGCAACTTCTGATCAAGAACATTTGCAATCCCATCGTTGATGGTGCGGTCACAAAGACTTTGCATCGCAGGCCGCGGGCTAACACAGCGTGCAGCCGACCGCTCTCCGCGCGGAAAGTCGGTGATGAATTGCGCTTGCGGTATACTCGTGGTCAAGCACTCGATGTCCACTCGCGGCGGCTGACGCCCGGCCGTTAGGCCCTCGTTCGCGGCACCAAGTGATACTAACTGATGATGAACAGGCTTGAACTCAAACTGAAGGCACATAGCCATAGCGACGGTATTGACTATCTCGTTTTAGAAATCAAGGTAGACGGCCAGTTGTTAGCAGATTTTGAATGCTATGCGTCAGACCTTGCTGCATTGATGCGAAGTATTGAAAGTAACGGCGAGTTCTTTATCTTAACCTGTTGGTGTGGCATACCTGAGTGCGTAGGAATCAAACGGGGCGTAAAGGTACGTCACGAAAATAAGGTTACATACTGGCAAGTGCAGCAGCCGGAACCCCAAAGAAGTTTTGTATTCGAGCGTGCGGCCTATGAACAAACGATCCGAGAAGTGGTCAAACAAGGAAATCGCCTGATAGTTTACTTGGCATCTTCCGGTAGCCACCGGATAGAAATAACACCAGACTTGAACAAACGGTTTTTTGAGTCAAAGCTCAAGCAGTAAGTGCCCTCTTATTCCTAGCACCGGGCCTAACACCGGCATGGAGCCAGATGAAGGCGGTCAACGAATCGGCATTGAATAAATTGATCCTCGTTGGACTGATACTTTGTAGAGAGGGGCGACGGTTGGCCGGCAACGCACTTGCTCTGCCAGAAAGGCCCAACACGGCGTGCAGCCGACGTTGCCCAGCTGCGAAAGTTAGGCGGTAATTTCAACCATTGTCAGTCGTTGAGGTGGCAACGCGGCTGACGCCCGGCCGTTAGGTGGCTCTTGTGTGAAATATGCATCAGATAACACGAGTTCAGCGAATTGATTATTACCTCGAGGTGTTTTTTGAGGACGGTAGTGTGCGTGCAATCGATCTTGCGCCTCATCTCAAAATTGATCCAGTCACAGCATTGAATAGCGAGCCGACCACGGCAAGAGTTCTGGTTCATCCGAAGGCTCATTCAATTATTTGGGACAACGGCACTGCAATATCCGCTGATTTCCTTTACAGCCATAGCCAGTTGATAGGCTGGGTCGACAAGAAATGGGGCAACATGGCATGGCAACCCATACAATTCGAAACCGCGCTGGTAAGTATAGAGGACTCGAACAATAAAGTGCGTGCATCATTGTTACTCGACGGAGTGCCTTTTCCAGCGTTGAGGTTTTCGAGTGCATTGTTTGGCATCCACGAAAACACTCCATGGTACCAAGTCTCTTTTCCGGGTGACGACGGAAAGTACGAGCCAGAATTAGAGGAACCCCAAATCGTATTTGACGTTCTCCATCGACTAGTGCAGATGGTGAACAATGCAATAAAAGCAAAAACAGATGCAACAATCAGCATCATGGAACATCTGCAAGAAACTGGCTATAACATGTATGTTGCATCTATGAGTCCAAGAAATGCCGCTATCTGTGCCAGGCGTTTCAAGAAAAACGCCACCTAACAAGCGCGTGCAGTCCGACGCCGCTTCGCGGCCCGTATAGCGGCGAAAATTGGTTATGTAACGCGGCTTGAATTGAAGCCGATCTCGGGAAAGTCGCGGCGCGGCTGACGCGCAGGGCGTTGGGCCGCCCGTAGCACATCAGGCAAAACTACTCTTACTGCTCGTAAAGCCGACTCCTATGGACATGCTTTGGAATGAGTTGCATGATCTTTTTGATGACGATGATGGTGGCCTGTATGACATCTGGATCACCAATCTCACCCCACTCGCTATCGTTAACATCTACACGTTGCTGTGCACTGCCGCCAGTATCATTCCAAATCAGCCGACATTCTGGGATAAACACCGTGATCAGGTACGGGCACTTGAAAGTGTCCCGAATGCAGCGCAACTGGTTGTGAACGACGAAGCGGAGCCATTTCATTTTCTGGTTCAAGGCATAGTGTTTGGAAATGTCATCTTGCCCGATCTTGGGGTCTTTGTGTCCCCTGACATGATTACCTTGGATTATCGAAAAGGGCCTGAATGGCGGTCAACAACTCTTCACGCGCTATTTGATCTGTTCGCCCAGATTCAACGAAACGAACCAGCAGCGAAAATCACACTACCGGACATGGTGCTTCCAACAGTGCGGCAGCGATTTGAGCAAGCATTGACGCACTATGTGACACAAGGCCCACAACAAGATGTGGCCTAAGTCAGTGCCGTGTTTTCTGCTTGCAGCGGCCCAACACGGCGTGCAGCCGACGTTGCCCAGCTGCGTGAGTTGAGCGGTATTTTTGACCACTGGCATTCGGGTGGGTGGCAACGCGGCTGACGCCGAGGGCGTTAGCCCGCGCGTGCAACACTGGGCGGCAAATCATTCTCTTATCATTGAGATCGCCACATAGAGCGTATGATGAACCCTGATGTCAG